>CANHUM010000009.1 GCA_947463845.1 Comamonadaceae bacterium | reverse complement strand
GGTGGGCCTGCAAGTGCCCGCCAAAGACGACAAAGCCTTTGACAAGTTCCTCAAAACGCTGGGTTATCCGTATGCGGAAGAGACGGACAACCCGGTTTATCGCTTGTTTTTGAGGGCATAAAAAACGGCCATCTTGCGATGGCCGTTTTCATTCAGACAAAGGTTCGCGCCAGCAACCCCAGAGCACAACCGGCTTCAAGGATGGCCGCTGGCGGGCAAATCCAACACCAGCGCTTGGCCAGAGGACTGGAGGCGTGCTTGGCTGGGGGTCAGCGACACCAGTTTCAGGCCGTCGTTCACGTCCTGGCCGACCCGAAAGGCTTTGGGCGGCTGGCCATCCACCGCAATCAAGGCGCTGCCTTGACCTGTGCCTGAGGCGATCACGCCCAACAGTTTGTATTGCGCACTTGGAGCGGCGGGCATTTGCAGCTCTGAGGCCCCACCGCCCAAAGCCTTGACCACCGCCGGGGTGGACTGACCCAGTGAAACCGCCGGACTGGACAGACCCATTACAGGCCGCGCGGTGGGGGCAGTCAGCAAAAAGCCCCAATACACCCCACCAGCCCCTGCGACGGCCCACACACCAATCGCCGTCAAGCCGGACCACCTGAGTTGCTTTGTGAGGTTTATAACTTTAGACATAGTCGCCATGAGATTATGATTTAAAACATGCAAACCTCTGCCCCCCACAACGTGCGCCAAGTCACCCGCCGCCAATGCGGTTTCACCCTCATCGAGCTGATGGTCGTGCTGGCCATCATTGGGGTGCTGGCCGCACTGATCGTGCCCAATGTGCTGGGCCGTGCCGACGACGCCCGCATCACCGCCGCCCGCTCCGATGTGGGCAATCTGATGCAGGCGCTCAAGCTGTACAAGCTGGACAACCAGCGTTTCCCCAGCCCCGAACAGGGCTTGAGAGCCTTGGTGGTGCGGCCCACCACCGAGCCCGTGCCGGCCAACTGGAAGCCCTACCTGGACAAATTGCCCAACGACCCTTGGGGCCGCCCGTATCAATACATGAACCCCGGTATCCGCAGCGAGGTCGAGGTTCTAACCTTTGGCGCTGACGGTCAGGCCGGCGGCGAAGGCAACAATGCGGACATTGGCAGCTGGCAATAAAAGCCTGATCGCCTCGAGCCAAGGCTTCACGCTGATGGAGCTGTTGGTGGTGGTGGCTGTGATCGCGGTCGCCACAGCCGGTGTCAGCCTGTCCTTGCGCGACAGCAACGACAGCGCCTTAGAGCAGGATGCCGACCGGCTGGCCGCCTTGCTGGAAACGGGTCGAGCCCAGTCCAGGGCCCACGGCGTGACGGTGGTGTGGCAAACACAGGCCAACGGCACACGGTTTGAATTTGCCGGCTTGCCGCCCCCAGGTTTGCCCCGCGCATGGCTGGACCGCCACACCCGCGCCGCGCCCGGCACCCTCTTGGTTTTGGGGCCGGAGCCCTTGATCGGGCCACAGGCCGTGGCCCTGACCAGCGCTGCGTCTGGCAGCCAAACCCTGTGGGTGGTGAGTGATGGCTTGCGGCCATTCAAGGTTCAGCGCGTACCCGATGGCGCAGGGGCCAGGCCATGAACACGCGCCCAGCGGCTCGTCGGTCAAGCGGCTTCACCTTGATCGAGGTGCTGGTGGCCTTGGGCATCACGGCGTTGGCACTCATGGCGGGCTTGCAAGCCACAGGCGCACTCAGCCGCAATGCAGAGCGTCAGACCGTGAGCATGCTGGGCCAGATTTGCGCCGAAAACGAATTGATTGCGCTGCGCTTGCGACGCCAGTTGCCGGACACCGGCAACCGCAGTGTGGACTGCACACAGGCGGGTCGCTTGCTGCAGGTCGAGGTGTCGGTACGGCCCACACCCAACCCCAATTTCAGACGGGTGGATGCGCGCGTGCTGGATCAGGGCAGTTATGTCTTGCAACTGTCCACCGTGATGGGGCGACAATGATTTGCCGGGCAATGCCTCTTTCACCCGCACGTGGTTTCACCTTGATCGAGGTCTTGGTGGCGATCAGCGTGATGGCCTTGATGAGCCTGATGGTGTGGCGCGGGCTGGACGGCATGCTGCGCACACAAAGCAGTTTGCAAACCCGTGCCGATGAGGTGCGCACCTTGCAGGCGGGCCTGGCGCAATGGCAAACCGACCTGGACCAGTTGGCCGAGCTGCCCGGCACCCCCAGCTGGGACTGGGATGGCCGGGTGCTGCGCTTGACCCGGCGCAGTGCCGAAGCCCCCGCCAACACCCTCGCGGACAACAACACCAACCCGAGCACCAGCGTGCGGGTGGTGGCATGGACTTGGCGCGTCGACCCGGGACGCCCGGGCGGCGGCGATTGGCAACGCTGGCAATCAGGCCCCTTGAGCCAGCGCCAGGACTGGCAAACCGCCTGGAATCTGGCCCAGCAATGGAGTCAAACCCCCACCGACAGCACGCGGGCGGCGCAGGTTCAAATTCACCCTTTGTCGGGCTGGCAGCTGTTTGTGCACCGGGGCGGCAGCTGGGCCAACCCGCTGTCGAGCGACGCGGTCAACCCGGACCCAGCCCAAGCCGTCGTGCCAGGCGGGCGCAGCAATGCGGACCACACCACCCCGGACGGGGTGCGGCTGGTGCTCAGCCTGCCGCCCGGCCCTGCAGGCAGCGGCACACTGAGTCTGGATTGGGTACGGCCCACTTTGTCGGGGGCACCATCATGAACCGCACGGCCCCGCAACGGGGAGCCGCCTTGCTCACAGCCATGCTGGCGGTGGCTCTGGTCACCAGTTTGGCCAGTGCGGCGTTGTGGCAGCAGTGGCGGCAAGTCGAGATCGAAATGGCGGAGCGCGGACGCAGCCAAACCCGCCTGATGATGACCGGGGCCCTGGAATGGACGCGCTTGATCTTGCGCGAAGACGCCGTGTCATCCCAAGGCGCAGAGGCCGATCATTTGGGCGAGCCATGGGCCTTGCCAGTGCAAGAGTCCAAACTCTCGACGTTTTTGTCACAAGACCAGCAATGGCGCGAGGGCGATGCCGAGGTGTTTCTGTCGGGGCAAATCACCGACGCGCAATCGCGCATGAACGTGATGAACCTGCTGGACAACGGTCAGGTCTCGCCTGCAGCGTTGGCCCGCTTTGCCACACTGTTTGAGCGCCTGAATCTGCCCCTGTCGGAGCTGCAAACCCTGGCCCGACAACTGCAACTGGGCCAGGCGGGCACCTCGCCGCCGGCCGCTGGCGGTGCAAGCCCGATCGCCGCCGCTGCCGCAGGACCACTGATGCCGCAGCAAACCGCCCAGCTGGTCTGGCTGGGGCTGAGCACAGCCAGTCTGGCGGCCTTGCAGCCCTACATCACCATGCTGCCCGAAGCCACACCGGTCAACCTGAACACCGCATCGGCCGAGGTGCTGTCGGCGGCCATTGCCGGGCTGGACCTGGCCTCGGCACGCCAATGGGTGCAACAGCGCCAGCGCGGCCACTGGCGCAGCTTGAGCGCGGCCCAACAGGCTTTGGGGCCATCGGCTGGCCTGCTGGACGACAGGCAGCACAGCGTGCGCAGCCGGTACTTCGAGGTGCATGGTCGCATGCGAATTGACCGGGTAGTGCAGCAAGAACTCGCCTTGGTGCGACGCGAGGGCGCCCAGGTGCGGATGCTTTGGCGCATCCCAAGCCCGTCAAACCCTCGCAGCTCACCACCAGAATGATCCAAGCATGCGCACCCTGATCATTCAACTGCCGACCGGCTTGCCGCACCCCGGCATGAATTACCCTCATGCGCTGGTGCCCACAGCACCCATGTCGCCCACACCGCCCATGCAGTGGGCCGTCGCCAGTTTGTTGCCCCAACCCGCCCCGCCCTCTGAAACCGTGGCCCTGGTGCCTGCTGCCGCGCTGTCCTGGCACCGGGTCGAGTTGCCCTCTGGCCTTCACAAACAAGCTGCACGCTGGCAAGCGGCCTTGCAGGGTGTGCTGGAAGACCGATTGCTGGATGAACCGGGTCAATTGCACATCGCCTTGCAGCCCGACTGGCCAAACACGGAACGGCCCTGGGTGGCGGTGTGTGACCGCGCCTGGCTGACCGCCCATGTGCAGGCGCTGGAACAAGCAGGTGTTCAGGTCCACCGCATCGTGCCCGAGCTGTACCCGCCCCGGGCGCAAGAGGCCACCCGCATCACTGCTTTGGGCGATGCCGACAGTGGGTGGCTTTGGGTGAGCCACCCCGAACGCGGCATCTGGGGGCAAGCCCTGAATGCCAACACCGCAAGCCTGCCCGCTTTGGGCTTGAGTGATGACGAGCGTGCGCAGGCCGTGGTGCAGGCCGAACCGGGCGTGGTGGAAAAAGTCTCGCAGCTGCTGGGCACTCGGGCACGCCTGGTGCCCCCGGGTCAACATTGGCTGAATGCCATCGGCGCGGATTGGGACCTGGCGCAGTTTGAACTGCGAGCCAACGCACAAACGCGACGGCTCCAACACTTGCAGCGCAAGCTCCATGGCTTGTGGCGCAGCCCTACTTGGCGACCGGTGCGTTGGGGTCTGGCCTTGCTGCTGGCCTCCCAGCTGATGGGCCTGAATGCCTGGGCCTGGAAGACACGCGCCGACTGGCAAGCCCAGCAAAGCAGCTGGACACAGATGCTGCAAGAAACTTTTCCACAAACCCAGGTGGTGGTGGATGCGCCGCTGCAAATGGCCCAGCAGGTGGACCGGCTGCGCCAAAGCTCGGGGCAGTTGGGCGCGGCAGACCTCGAGGCCATGCTGGCGGCCCTGGGCCAAGCCATGCCGCAAGACCTGGCCGCCCCCGAACAATGGACCTACCAGACCGGTCAATTGCGCTTGCAGAGTTTCAAGCCCACGGCCACACAACAGCAAAGCTTGCAACAAAGCCTGCGCAGGCAGGGTTACCAATGGCGCGCAGAAGGTGATGCCTGGCTGATGCATGTGAACCCGACCGAGAGGGCCAAACCATGAGCCGCCTCAGCCCTTGGCAGCAAGTCCGAAAGACCTGGACGCAGGTTTGGGCGCAACGCAGCCCGCGCGAACAAAACTTGTTGCGGCTGGGTGCTGTGTTGTTTTTGCTGATCGCTTTGTGGCAATGGGCCGTGGCCCCGGCTTGGCGCACCTGGCAAGAAGCCCCCACACGCCAGGCTTTGCTCGACAGTCAAACCCAAAGCATGCGCCAATTGCAAGCGCAGGCACAAGGTCTGCAAAAACCTTCGGCGGTTTCTCGCAACGAGGCCATTCAATGGTTGGAGAAAAACCTGTCGGCATTGGGGCCCAACGCCAAAATCAGCCTGCAGGGTGACAACGCCACCTTGCGTGTCGAGTCGGCGCCGGCATCGGCCATGGCCCAGTGGCTGAGCCAGGCCCGTGACCACGCCCAAACCCTGCCCCTGCAAGGCCAAATGCAACGACACAGCACCGAATCCAAAGACGAAGTGCTGTGGCAAGGCACGCTGGTGCTGAGGCTGCCGTGAAGACCATGCCGTCCCTGCACCCTGCGCCCCCTGCCCGCCACAGCCGCACAGCTGGCCCGGATGTTCGTGCGGCCTGGCGTCATGCCGTGTGGGGCGCTTTGCTGGGCATGGTCGTGGCCATGACGGCCTGGGCCCCAGCGCGCTGGCTGGCCTGGGGTGTGAACCAGGTCAGTCAGGGTCAGGTGCAATGGCTCAACCCCCGAGGCACGGTGTGGCAAGGGTCTGCACAGCTGGTGCTGAGCGGGGGCGCTGGCAGCCGTGACCCGCAAGCCTTGCCAGGCCGCCTGCACTGGACACTGTCACCCACTTGGCGCGGTGTGCAACTGGGCTGGTATGCCGACTGCTGCATGGCCCAAGCGGCCAGCGTGCAGGTGGGCCTGGGCTGGAACACCTTGCAGCTGCATGTGGGTGACCACGACTCGGTCTGGCCTGCCGCTTTACTGGCCGGGCTGGGCGCCCCCTGGAACACCCTGCAAGCCGATGGCCAGCTGCAGTTGACCACCCGCTCGGTGCAGTTGCATTGGGCGCAAGGCCGCCTGCGTATGCAAGGTCAGGCCCTGTTGGACGTGCGCGACCTGTCTTCGCGCCTGAGCCCCGTCAAACCCATGGGCAGTTACCGCATCGACCTGTCGGGCACAACCCAGGGCACCCCCACCCCCAGCCTGCAACTGAGTACGCTGCAAGGTCCCTTGATGCTGTCCGGGCAAGGGCAGTGGGTGGGCGAACGCCTGCGCTTCACAGGTGAAGCCAGCGCACAGCCAGGCCATGAGGCCGCTTTCGATAATCTGTTGAACATTCTGGGCCGCCGACAAGGCGTGCGCAGCCTGCTCTCTTTGGGATGAACACACTTCATCCGACCTCCATGCCCCAAGCCATGAACACCTCCCACACCCACCAGTCTTCTGTTCAACGCCATTGGCTTTTGTCGCAGACCCATCGCTGGCGTCTGACGCTGATGGCGCTCGCTTGCATGACGGCCACAGCTTTGTGTCAGCCTGAGGCCATGGCCCAAACCTCACGCAAAGAGCCGGTGACACTCAACTTCGTGAACGCTGAAATCGACGCCGTGGCCCGCACGCTGGCCACCTTGTCGGGTGCCAATGTGGTGGTGGACCCACGCGTCAAAGGCACGATCTCGCTGTCCAGCACCGTGCCCGTGCCCCCGTCACAGGCCTTGCGACTGTTTGCCGCGCAGCTGCGCACCCAGGGCTTTGCGCTGGTCGAGTCGGCCGGTCTGTACACCGTGGTGCCCGAGGCCGAAGCCAAATTGCAAAGCAGCGCCGTTTCGGCAGGCGCTGTACCCACCCACAGCGGGCAGATCGTGACGCAGATTTTTCAGCTCAACCACGAAAACGCCAACAACCTGGTGCCCGTGCTCAGGCCACTCATCAGCCCGAACAACACCATCAACGTGAATCCGGGCACCAACGCCCTGGTGATCACCGATTACAGCGACAACCTGCAAAGACTGGCCCGCATCGTCGCGGCACTGGATGTGGCCAACGCCACCGGCGTGGAAGTGATTCGCCTGCAGCACGGCATCGCCAGCGAACTGGCCCCCATGGTGCAGCGCTTGATCGATTCGGGGGCCGCCACTGGCACAGGCGCTCCGGCCGCCCAAGGACAGACCGACAGCACATTCAGAACCACGGTGCTGTCCGAAGTGCGGACCAATTCCTTGATCATCCGGGCCGCCAACCCGGCCCGCCTGGCCCTGGTGCGCAGCCTGGTGGTTCAGCTGGACCAGCCCAATGCCACAGGCGCCCGCGCGGCCAGCGGCAACATCCATGTGGTGTACCTGAAAAACGCTGACGCCATCAAACTGGCCGCCACACTGCGGGCAGCCATGACGGCGCAGGGCAACACAGCTTTGCCCGGCAGCGTCAACAGCAACCTGAGCTTGCCGAGCGCGACCACAGCCTCGGTCAGCACCTTGGGCCAAAACAACAGCGCACCGCAAGTGTCCACCGGTGGCCAGATCCAGGCCGATCCGGCCACCAACTCGCTGATCATCACCGCGCCTGAGCCGCAATACCGCCAATTGCGTGCGGTCATCGACATGCTGGACCAACGCCGGGCCCAGGTCTTTGTCGAGAGTTTGATTGCCGAAGTCAGTGCCGACAAAGCAGCAGAATTCGGCGTGCAGTGGATGAGTGGTACCGGCACTGGCAGCAACACGGTCGGTCTTCTGGGCACCAACTTTGGGACAGGTGCCAACAGCAACACCAACCTGTTGAACATCGCCGCTGGTGCCACGGCAGGAAGACTGGTGGCGCCCACTGGCCTCAACGTGGCACTGGGCCAACAACGCAACGGCGCGTTGGCCTTGGGGGCCGTCGCGCGTTTTTTACAAACTGACAAAAACAGCAATGTGCTGTCAACGCCCAATTTGCTCACGCTGGACAACGAAGAGGCCAAAATCGTGATCGGCCAAAACGTGCCCTTCATCACCGGCTCTTTCACCAGCGCCGCACCCGGCTCGACCAATCCGTTCACAACGGTCGAGCGCAAAGATGTGGGGCTGACGCTGCGGGTCAAACCTCAAATCAGTGAAAACGGCACGGTGAAGATGCAAATCTACCAAGAGGTCAGCAGCGTCGATCAAAACTCCACCACCTCGCCAACGGGCTTGATCACCAACAAGCGCTCCATCGAGTCGCATGTGCTGGTCGAAGATGGTGCCATCGTGGTGTTGGGCGGTTTGCTGCAGGACGACACCACCAACAGCCAGGAAAAAGTCCCCGGATTGGGCAACTTGCCGTTTTTCGGCAACCTCTTCAAGTCCGAGGCCCGCAGGCGTAACAAAACCAATCTGATGGTCTTCTTGCGCCCAGTGGTGGTACGCGACGGTGCGGCCACCGAGGCCTTGTCCAGAGGACGTTACGAGCAAATGCGCATCAACCAGCAGGGCTTTCAGCCGGAAGCCACCAGCACGCTGCCCATCAGCGGCTCGGCGGTTCTGCCGGCACTGAGCCCTGAAACCCAGCTGCCAACCCCAGCCTCCGCTGCACCTCAGGTCAGTCCCGGAGCCAGCAGGCCCTGAGCCCCGGTAGAAGCCATGACTTACCTTCTGCCTTATTCGTTTGCGCGAGCCCACCAGCTGCTGCTGGAGGACGACGGCCAAGACCTGTGCTTGAGCTTGTGCGACGCCAGCGACCGCTCGGCCTTGTCGGAGGTGACGCGCAAATTTGCAGCCAGGGGTTTGCGGCTACAGCCGTGCTCATCCACTGAATTGGCGCAGCGCATCCACCAGGCTTATTCGGGGGGCCAGGCCCATGGCGCATCGATGGCGGCGGCCGTGGTCAGTGAAGTCGAGTCCGAGGCCGATTTGTCGCGCATGATGCAGGAGTTGCCTGCGGTAGAAGACCTGCTGGAGGCCAGCGACGACGCCCCCATCATCCGGATGCTGAACGCATTACTGACTCAGGCAGCGCGCGATGGCGCCAGCGACATCCACATTGAGCCCTATGAACGCCTTTCGAGTGTGCGCTTTCGCATAGACGGCGCGTTGCGCGAGGTTGTACAACCGAACCGGGCGCTGCATGCCGCACTGATTTCGCGCCTGAAAATCATGGCCGAACTCGACATCGCAGAAAAACGTTTGCCGCAAGACGGCCGCATCAGCCTGCGTCTCGGTTCGCGTGCGGTGGACGTGCGTGTCTCGACTTTGCCCAGCGCCCACGGCGAACGTGCGGTGCTGAGGCTGTTGGACAAGAGCGAGGCACGGCTGACGCTGGAAGCGGTGGGCATGCAAGGGCGGGTGCTGCAGCAGATTGACCAACTGATTGGTCAGCCGCATGGCCTTTTGCTGGTGACCGGACCCACGGGTTCGGGCAAAACCACCAGCCTGTATGCGGCGCTGCAACGGCTGGACGCCACGCGCAACAACATCATGACGGTGGAAGACCCGATCGAATACGAGCTGCCCGGCGTGGGCCAGACACAGGTCAACAACAAAATCGACCTGAGCTTTGCCAAAGCGCTCAGAGCCATCCTGCGGCAGGACCCGGACGTGATCATGATCGGCGAGATCCGCGACCACGAAACCGCGCAAATTGCCATCCAGGCCTCGCTGACCGGTCACCTGGTGTTGGCCACGCTGCACACGAACGATGCGGCCAGCGCGGTCAACCGACTGATCGACATGGGCGTGGAGCCGTTTTTGCTCAGCTCCTCTTTGCTGGGTGTGCTGGCCCAGCGCTTGGTACGCAAACGCTGCCACGCTTGTGGGGGCGCGGGTTGCGATGCATGCGGTCACACCGGTTATGCCGGACGCACAGGCGTGTTCGAGTTGCTGGTGGCCAGCGATGAGATCCGGGCGCAAATCCACAACCGGGCGGCCGAAGCCCAGTTGCGCGAAACCGCCTTGGCTCAAGGCATGGTGTTGATGCGTGACGATGGGCAACGCTTGGTCGATGCGGGCGTCACCAGCGCCGAAGAGTTGCTGCGCGTGACGCGCGACTGACCACCCATGACCGCTGCGCCTCCTGCTCTCATGCACCGCCCCTTGTGCGCCATGGCAGTCTGGTGCGTGCTGGCGGAGGCAGGATTGGGCATGGCAGCAGCCGACACGGTGCCTGCTGAAAAGACCTCTGGCGAAGCATCGGCCAGTGATGACCACGCCAGTCGCTGGTCTTACACGCTGGGCGCCAAGGTCCAGAGCCGCGATGTGGCCGACGCGAGTACCGATTTATCCATGCGGCCCGTGCTGGGTTTGCGCTATGGGCGCTGGCGCTTCGGCCACCCCACGGGCACCGAGTGGCTGCGTTTCAGCGGTTACCGCAAAGAGTCCAATCTGGCGTACCAATGGCGTGACGATGAACGGCTGAAAGTGGGACTGTCGCTGCGGGTACAAAACCTCCAAGACAACCGCACTTTTGACGGGTTCTCTTCCGGACAGAACACAGTACGCGGTCGGGTGAGCGTGAATTACCGACTCGACCCGCGCTGGTCGCTGGGCAGCGACCTGACCCAAGACCTGATGAACCGGGGCGACGGCACCACTTTGTCAGTGGGCGCTTCTTACGGCTTGCCTTTGAACGATCGCAGTGCCATCAGCTGGAGCGCCGGCGTGAATTGGGCCACGGCAGACCATTGGGCCACGCAGTGGCGTCTGGCGCCCGTCCCGGAGGGCGGCTGGCATGCCGGGTTGGGCTCGCTGGGCTTTGGCATGAGTTACCGTTATGCCCTCACGCCCCAGTGGGCCTGGTTTGGCACTTTGGGCAGCAGTCGTCCTGTGGGGCAGGTCCGCGACATCAGCCCCAACCCGCTGAGCTGGAGTGGTCAGGTGGGTGTGCTTTACTTCAGCCGTTGAGATTGGAACCATGCCCGCCTACCGTTTTGAAGCCCTGCAAGCCGATGGCGCCCTGCGCAAGGGCACGCTGGAGGCCGACAGCCTGAAAACGGCTCGCAGCCAATTGCGCGCCCAGTCGCTGGTGCCGTTGGTGGTGGAGGCCATCGCATCGGGCGCTGTCGCCGAAGCCGCCAAGACCTTGCCCTGGTGGCAACGCCCGATTGGCGGCGGACGGACCTTCAGCACCAGCCAACGCGCGGTCTGGACACGCCAACTGGCCGGGCTGGTGGGCAGCGGTTTGCCGGTCGAACGTGCTTTGGCCGCCCTGACCGAAGAGGCCGAAGACGACAAACAGCGGTACCTGATGGCCGCCATTCGCGCCGAAGTCAATGCAGGCAACACCTTGGGTCGCGCCCTGGCGCAATACCCGCAAGAATTTCCTGCGATCGACCGCGCCGTGATCGCTGCAGGCGAACAAAGCGGTCACCTGGACCTGGTGCTCAACCAGCTGGCGGGCGATCTGGAAGACCAGCAGGTCTTGCGCGCCAAGCTGCTGTCGGCCTCGCTGTACCCGGCCATCGTGAGCCTGGTGGCGCTGGCGATCGTGATTTTTCTGGTGACCTCGGTGGTGCCGCAAGTGGCCGGGGTGTTTGCGGGCACCCAAAGACCATTGCCGGGCCTGACGGTGGCCATGCTGGCCATCAGCGACTTGGTACGCAGCTGGGGCTGGTTCATGCTGCTGATTCTGGCCAGCGGTGTGCTGGTGTTTCGTCAGGCCATGCGCCAGCCTGCACTGCGTGTGCGTTTTGATGCGGCCTGGCTGCGGCTGCCCTTGATCGGTCGTCTGGCAAGGGGCTACAACAGCGCCCGCTTTGCCTCGACGCTGGCCATGCTCACGGCCGCGGGTGTGCCCATCCTCAAGGCCTTGCAGTCGGCGGCCGGCACGCTGTCCAACCAGGCCTTGCGTGCCGATGCCCTCGAAGCCCTGGTGCGCGTGCGCGAGGGGGCGCCTCTGGGCACTGCGCTGGCGCAAAATGCGCGCTTTCCCGGTCTGCTGTCGATGTTTGCGCGACTGGGTGAACAAACCGGACAACTGCCGGTGATGCTGCAACGCGCAGCGCAGCAGTTGTCCAGCGAAGTGCAGCGCCGCGCCATGGCCCTGGCCACCGTGCTGGAGCCCCTGCTGATCGTGGCCATGGGCGGGATGGTGATGCTGATCGTGCTGGCGGTGCTGATGCCGATCATGCAGCTGAACCAGTGGGTGAAATGAGCGATGATGCGCCTGCAGCAGATGTCCCGCTTTTTACCCAAGGATTGACCCATGCCCGCCACATTGGAAGGCCAACTCGTCGTCGCGATCTCGTCCCGCGCCCTGTTTGACTTTGAAGAAGAAAACAAGGTGTTTGAGCAGGGCGATGACCGGGCTTACATGAAGCTGCAGCTGGGCCGCCTGGAAGAACCCGCCAAACCGGGTGTGGCGTTTTCCTTGGTGCGCAAGCTGCTGGCATTCAACGATGCCGATGCGCAGCGGGTGGAGGTGGTGATCCTGTCGCGCAATGACCCGGTTTCGGGCATGCGGGTGTTCCGCTCGGCGCAGCACTATGGCTTGCCCATCCAGCGCGGCAGCTTCACCCGGGGCCAGTCGCCCTGGCGCTACCTGAAGCCCCTGAATGCCAACTTGTTCTTGTCCACGCATTTGTCGGATGTGCGTGCAGCTCTGGCCGCGGGCGTGCCCGCTGCGCAGGTCTACCCGCATTCGGCTCTCGCCTCCGAAGCCCACCCACACGAAGTGCGCATCGCCTTTGACGGCGATGCGGTGCTGTTTTCGGACGAAGCCGAACGGGTGTTTCAGGCCGAGGGGCTGTCGGCCTTCCAGGCCCATGAACGCGACAAGGCGGGGCAACCCTTGCTGGCTGGACCTTTCAAACCCCTGCTGGCTGCCTTGCACCGTTTGCAGCAAGAAGGCACGCCGGCCATGCGCATCCGCACTGCGCTGGTCACCGCCCGCAGCGCGCCGGCGCATGAGCGCGCCATCCGCACCCTGATGGACTGGAACATCGAGGTCGACGAGGCCATGTTTCTGGGGGGCTTGGCCAAGGGTGAGTTTTTGCGCGAATTCGAACCGGACTTTTTCTTTGACGACCAGACCGGTCACATCGAATCGGCAGCCCGCCATGTGCCATCTGGCCATGTGGCGTCCGGGGTGGCCAACCCCGACTGATCAGCGCTTTTTCTCGTTGTAGGGCGCCACCTGCCGGGCTTCGATCCGGTAGCCGGCCACACCCATGTGCGAGTCGGTTTTGGTGGCACTCATCGGGCCACTCACCCACACCACATCCATCAGGCGCAGTCGCTTGGCAGGTTTATCGAGCACCACATGCACAATCTGATTGGCCGGCGGTGGCGGTGAGTGGATGCAGGCGCCAAAGTAGGGCACCAGCAAGAACTCTTTCATGCCTTCGGGCAAGTCCTCCAGAGGCACCACATAGCCCGGCAGGCGCACATTCTGGCCCAGCACCAAGGGGTTGATGGGGGCGTTGTCCCACATCTTGCGCATTTTCTGCAGCGCTTCTTCGGCCTTGGGGTCATTGTCCTTGAGGGTGTCCAGGTTCAGAGCCTTGAGGTCCTTGAAAGGATCCCAACCCGCCGGGATCAGCTGCTCCCAACCGATGGTGCGCGTCGACCCTGGCAGCGTGGCACCGGGCGATGGGGCTTCGGACGACAGGGCAGGTTGAACGCGCGGCACCAGCTCGCGGGCGGTGTCGCGCACACTTTGCGCGCTGGCCTGAACCCAGATCAATCCACCGAGGGCTGCCAGAAACCATGCCAGTGCGTGTCGGGTGTGCATGCTCGGGAGACTTCTCATGTCAAACACGTGGTGACAAGCCATCGGCCAGCGACAAGCGGTAAGCCCGCCACGCTGGGGCCAAACTGGCCAGCAAACCCGCCAGCAACACCGCCACCGCCAAGGCCAGCTGTGTGGGTAACGGGGCCGCCATCTGCAAGCGGATGCCCAGCGCCTGTTGCAACCAGGGTGTGGCCAGCGCCATGCCCGACTGGGCCATCAGCACGCCCAGCAAGACACCGGCACAGGTGACCCAGATGCCTTCGAGCGTGAGCAATCCCAGCACGTGGCGTGGCCCCGCGCCCACGGCCCGCAGCACCGCGAGTTCGCGACGGCGCTCGTTGAGGCCAGCCAGCACCACCGCCATGAGCGACACCACGCTGACCAAAGCCACCAGACCCGACACGGCCAGCAAGGCGTTTTCGCCCACACCCAGCACCGACCACAACTCACCCAGCGCAACACCGGGCATGACCCCCATCAAGGCCTCGGCTTCGTGAAAGTTGACAAAGCGCTGCACATTGAACACGGCTGCTCGGGTTTTCAGGCCCACCAGGGCGGCGGTGACCTCCTCGGGCTCCAGATTGAATTTGCGGGCCTGGTCTGCGGGAATTTGCCCACCCGGCAAGGGTGTACCCGCCACCCAATCGAGGTGCAAGGCTTCCAAGGCCTGCAGGCTGACATGCACCGTGCGGTCCACCGGGGTGCCCGTGGGCGCCAAAATACCAACCACCTTGAATGGTTTATCGGCGTGGTCGTCGTGCGATTCGTCACCATGGTCGTGTTCGTTCAAACCGTGTGACAAGGTGATGCTTTGCCCCAGGTTGTAGCCCATTTTTCGGGCCACCTCGGCACCGATCACCGCTTCGTACAAGCCATCCAGGGTGTCGGCAAATACGGCTCCCTGGCGCAGTACCAGGGCTTGCTTGTCGCCGTACTTGAAGTGCTGAAAAAAAGCAGGCGTGGTGCCGAGCACCGGAAAGCCCCGGTGCGAGTCACCCAGGCTCAAAGGCACCACCCACGACACCGAGCGGTGCTGCGCCAACATGCGCACACTGTCCATGGACATGCCCTGGGGCACGCTGCCGATATGAAACACCGAAAACAGCATCAACTGCACCGGGCTGCTGCGGGCACCCACAATCAGGTCGACGCCGCTGACCGACTGCGAAAAACTGCTGCGGATGTCATGGCGCAAACGCTCCAGCGTC
>CANHUM010000008.1 GCA_947463845.1 Comamonadaceae bacterium | reverse complement strand
GTCCTTGGTGGAGATCAACCCCCTGAACTGCGACAGCAAGGGCAACATCATGGCCTTGGACGCGAAGTTCAACTTCGATTCCAACGCCTTGTTCCGTCACCCCGAAATTGTGGCCTACCGCGATCTGGACGAAGAAGATCCTGCCGAAGTCGAAGCCTCCAAGTTCGACTTGGCCTACATCAGTCTGGACGGCAACATCGGTTGCCTGGTCAACGGGGCTGGCTTGGCCATGGCCACCATGGACACCATCAAATTGTTCGGCGGCGAGCCTGCCAACTTCTTGGACGTGGGCGGTGGCGCCACCGCCGAGAAGGTCACTGAAGCCTTCAAGATCATGTTGGGCAACAAGAATGTCAAAGGCATTCTGGTCAACATCTTCGGCGGCATCATGAAGTGCGACACCATTGCTACCGGCGTGATCACCGCTTGCAAGGCCGTGAACCTGTCTGTGCCGCTGGTCGTGCGCATGAAGGGCACCAACGAAGAGCTGGGCAAAAAACTGTTGGCCGAATCCGGCCTGCCGATCATTGCCGCAGACACCATGGCCGAAGCCGCCACCAAAATCGTGGCAGCCGTTAAATAAATGACTTTGCGGGACAGCGCATCAGTTCTGTCTCCAACCGATTAGGAAAACACATGTCGATCTACATCAACAAAGACACCAAAGTCATCACCCAGGGCATCACCGGCAAAACCGGTCAGTTCCACACTGAGAAGTGCCAGGAATACGCGAACGGCAAGAACTGCTTTGTCGCGGGTGTGAACCCGAAGAAGGCTGGTGAGTCCATCTTCAACATCCCCATCTACGCCTCGGTCAAGGAAGCCGCCAAGCAAACCGGCGCCACCGTGTCCGTGATCTACGTGCCCCCAGCCGGCGCAGCCGCTGCGATCTGGGAAGCCGTGGAAGCCGACCTGGACATGGCCATCTGTATCACCGAAGGCATCCCAGTGCGTGACATGCTCGAAGTGCGCAACAAGATGAAGGCCAAGGAAGCGGCTGGCGGCAAGAAAACCTTGCTGCTGGGCCCCAACTGCCCTGGTCTGATCACTCCGGACGAAATCAAGATCGGCATCATGCCCGGTCACATCCACCGCAAAGGCCGCATCGGCGTGGTTTCACGCTCTGGCACTTTGACCTATGAAGCCGTGGCGATGTTGACCGAAGTCGGCCTGGGCCAGTCCAGCGCCGTCGGTATCGGTGGTGACCCGATCAACGGTTTGAAGCACATCGATGTGATGAAGGCTTTCAACGACGATCCTGACACCGACGCTGTGATCATGATCGGTGAGATTGGCGGCCCAGACGAAGCCGAAGCCGCCATGTGGTGCAAGGCCAACATGAAGAAGCCGGTGGTGGGCTTCATCGCTGGCGTCACTGCGCCTCCCGGCAAGCGCATGGGCCATGCTGGCGCCTTGATCTCCGGTGGTGCCGACACCGCCGACGCCAAGCTCGCCATCATGGAAGAGTGCGGCTTTGTGGTCACCCGCAACCCATCTGAACTGGGCAAATTGCTCAAAGCCCAACTGAAGTAATTCCACTTCTTTCAAGCTGAAACGCCCTGCTGCCAGCAGGGATGTGGTTTGCCACAATGGAAAAACCGGATTTTCTAAAGGAAAATCCGGTTTTCTTTTTGCTGATCGAATATAAGCGCTCGCCTTGGCGGGCAAAAGGACCACCGTGGAAGAATTTCTGACCGCCACATTCTGGGTTGCTGTTGCCCAGATCATCATGATCGACATCCTGCTGGGGGGCGACAACGCTGTCGTGATCGCCTTGGCCTGCAGACAACTGCCTGATCACCAGCGCACCAAGGGCATCATGTGGGGCACTGCGGGCGCCATCATCCTGCGTGTCATCCTGATCTTTTTTGCGCTCACCCTGTTGGCCATTCCGTTCCTCAAATTCGTGGGTGCACTCTTGCTCATCTGGATCGGCGTGAAATTGCTCACCCCCGATGAAGACGACGACCACAGCAACATCGAGGGTAGCGACAAGCTTTGGGGCGCCGTCAAAACCGTCATCATTGCCGACTTGGTGATGAGTGTGGACAACGTGATCGCCATCGCTGGCGCCGCCCAAACTTCTGGCAACCCTGACCACCAAATGCCTTTGGTGATCTTCGGTTTGCTGGTCAGTATCCCGATCATCGTTTGGGGCAGCCAGCTGGTGCTCAAGCTGATGGACCGCTTCCCCGCCATCATCGTCGCGGGCGGCATGCTGTTGGGCTGGATTGCCGGCACCATGATCCAAACCGACCCCGGTTTGATCGATTACATCCCTCAAGACAAGGTGTGGGGCTATGGTTTGGGCGTGGCCGGCGCTTTGATGGTCCTGGCTTTCGGAAAGCTGATCATGGCCCGCCGGACCGCGCAACAGGCTTCCTGACCATCCTGGGGGCCATCAGAGCCCCCGGCGCTCTGGAGGTTGGGTGTCGCATGGATTACCATCGGTGTCCATGCAACAGGGAGGAATGCCATGCAAAAAAGGCAACAAGGTCTGACATTGATTGAGCTGATGATCGTCATTGCGATCATTGGCATTTTGGGTGCGCTGGCACTGCCGGCCTACCAGGACTACAGCATCCGGGCCAAAGTCGCTGAAATGCTGATCGCAGCCAGCGGCTGCAAAACCGCAGTGAGCGAAGCCATCGGATCTGCCTCAGAAGCCGATGTTTCAGCAGTTTTGCCCAGAGCCTGCGACAGTCAGACCAGCAAATATGTGAGCAGCATGGCCGCAGATGCCAACGGCGTCATCACCGTGGTGGGCAACCACCAAGCCTTGCGGGGCAGCACCAGCGCTTCGGCCAACAGCCTGTCCCTGACGCCCCTGCAATCTGGCACCACAGCCGTCAATGGCACCACCGATGGCGGGAAATCCATCGCCGGCTGGCGTTGTGGCACCTCCGTCCATAACGGACTGCCTCCCAAATACCTGCCCGCCTCCTGCAAGGCGCAGTGATATCGCTTTTGCCCCATGAGGGCCGCTGGATTCCATCCAACGGCACCACAGGGGCATAAGCACCTCAACTCAGGTGCTTGCCAATGATGCCGGCGAGTTCAAACATGGTGGCCTGTTCTTTGCCGAATACCGCTTGCAGCTTGCCATCGGCTTTGATCGAGCGTTTGTCCGCCGGGTCTTGCAGCCCATTGGCCTTGATGTAGTCCCAGATTTTCTTGACCACTTCGGTACGGGCATAAGTGCCATCCCCGATGACCGCGGCCAAGGCGGCGCTCGGCTTTAAAGTACCCACAGCAGCCTTGCGGGGTGCTTTGGGCTTGGCCACTTTGGAGGCCGCTGGAGCTTTGGTGGTTTTTTTGGCTGCGGTCTTGTTGACAGCGACCTTGCCAAACGGCGTCTTGGTAGCGGCCGTCTTGCGCGGCGGGTATTTCTTGCCACCTTCGCGCGGCTCGAACTCGAACGTCACCTTGCCCTCTTCGGGGTTCCAGGCCAGCATGGCCTTGAAGCTGCGGCGGGTGCGGTTGCTCACGAACTTGTCGAGCACGTCGGTTTTACCGCTGCTCAGCAGTTTCACAATTTGCGCGCGCTCCACCGGCTGTTGCAAGATGAGTTTGCCGGTCTTGAAATCGCAGCTCGGCGTGGGTTGCTCATTCGTGGGCACAGCCTTGCTGCACACGTAGTTGCTGCCATGCTCGTGCACCGGGCTGCCGCACTTGGGGCACGCGCCCAGCGCCTCATCCGTGAATTCGACGATCTCGCCGCTCTCTTCATTTTTCTTGTCGTCACCGAAGTCGAACTCGAGCTTCCAGTTCTTTTCTTCCTCGTTGTACTTGAGTGCCATCTCGGCCACGAACGGCCAACCCGCCTTGGAGCGGAAGCCTTCGAGCGGGCCTATTTTCTTGTCGCGCATGAATTGCTCCACCTCCACGACCTCAAAGGTGCGGCCTGCAGGCGACTTGCCAAAGGAGAAACCGCAGCCCTCGCTCGTGCCATCGGCACCGGTGCAGGTGTAGCGGCGGTAGTTTTCCTTGACCACGCCACCGCAGTTGGGGCAAGGCGTGCTGAGCGTGGCGTAGTCACCGGGCACGGTGTCGCGGTCGTACTCTTTGGCTTTTTTGACGATGTGCTCGGTCATGGCCGCGATCTCGGCCATGAAGGTGGCGCGGCTCAATTTGCCTTGCTCCATTTGCGCGAGCTTGTATTCCCACTCGCCCGTGAGTTCGGGGCGAGAGAGTTCTTCCACCTGCAAGCCGCGCAGCAGGGTCATGAGCTGGAACGCCTTGGCCGTGGGGATGATCTCGCGGCCTTCGCGCAGCATGTATTTTTCGTTCAGCAGGCCTTCGATGATGGCCGCGCGGGTGGCGGGCGTGCCCAGGCCTTTTTCCTGCATCGCTTCGCGCAACTCATCGTCGTCCACCAGCTTGCCCGCACCCTCCATGGCACCGAGCAACGTGGCTTCTGAATAGCGTGCAGGAGGGCGGGTTTTGAGGCCCTTGGCCTCGACCGACTCCACGCCGACTTGCTCACCCGGCTGCACTGGCACCAGGTTCTGGCCTTTGTCGCCGTCTTTGGCGTCTTCCACTTCGGCCGCAGCCTCTTTGCCGTAAATGGCCAACCAACCCGGCTTGACCAGCACTTTGCCCACGGTCTTGAAGCTGTGGCCTGCGGCCACGCTGATGCGGGTCGTGACTTGGTACTCGGCACTGGGGAAGAACACCGCCATGAAGCGGCGCACCACCAGGTCATAGAGCTTTTGCTCGGCCTCGGACAGGCCGCTGGGCGCTTGCAGCGTGGGGATGATGGCGAAGTGGTCCGACACCTTCTTGTTGTCGAACACACGCGGGATTTTGCGCACGTAGCTGTTATTGAGCGCGGTCAGGGCATGCGGAGCCAAGTGCTTCATGCCGCTGTCGGCCAGCATCTCAAAGGTTTGCTTGGCCACGGGAACGTAGTCTTCGGGCAGATGACGCGAGTCGGTCCGCGGGTAGGTCAGGGCCTTGTGGCGCTCGTACAAGCTCTGCGCCAGCGCCAGCGTGGTCTTGGCCGAGAAGCCGAACTTGCCGTTGGCCTCGCGCTGCAAACTGGTGAGGTCAAAGAGACCGGGACTGGCTTGTGTGGTGGGCGTGGCCTCTTCGGTGACGCTGGCTTTTTGGCCGCGCACAGCGTCAACGATGGCCTGCGCCTCGTGTGCCGTCCACTTTCGGTCCGCCTTCTTTTCGGCGTCGTCTTCTTTCTTCCAGGTGGGGTCAAACCACTTGCCCGGATACGTTCCCGCAGCGGCGGCAAACTCGGCGTGGATTTCCCAGTAGTCGCGGCTGATGAACTTGCGGATTTGCTCTTCGCGCTCTACCACCACGGCCAGCGTGGGGGTTTGCACCCGGCCCACGGTGGTCAAGAAGAAGCCGCCATCGCGCGAGTTGAACGCGGTCATGGCACGGGTGCCGTTGATGCCGACCAGCCAATCGGCCTCGGAACGGCTTCGCGCCGCGTCGGCCAGGCCCTGCATTTGCTGTTCGCTGCGCAAGCTGTCAAAGCCCTCGCGGATGGCTTGCGGCGTCATGGACTGCAGCCACAGGCGCTTGACGGGCTTGTTCAGCGGCTTGGTGCCACCTGCGTACTGCTCGATCAGGCGGAAGATCAACTCACCTTCGCGGCCCGCGTCACAGGCGTTGATCAGGGCATCCACGTCTTTGCGCTTGGCTTGCCTGACCACGGCACTCAATCGGCTCTTGGTCTTGTCCACGGGCTTCAAATCAAAGTGCGGCGGGATCACGGGCAGGTTGGCAAAGCTCCACTTGCCGCGCTTGACGTCGTACTGCTCAGGGGCCTGAATTTCGACCAGATGGCCGACCGCACTGGTCACGACGTAACGGTCGTTCTCGAAATGGTCATCGTGCTTCTCGAACTTGCCCGCCACTGGCGTCAAGGCTTTGACGATGTCTTGAGCCACTGAAGGCTTCTCTGCAATTACCAAGGTCTTCATGTCATTACAATCCGTTGTCTCGCGTGTGCGCACGCGCCCGGGCACGCGCACACGCGCACGCCCACATGAATTCACCATAACAAATTTTTCAACGCTGTGGCCAAAACCCCTGTTTCCTCTCCCCGCCGCTCGGCCCCCATCAGTTCCGGCAAGCGCATTCAGGTCCGTCGCTCTGGGGTGCATGGCAAAGGCGTGTTCGCCCTGCAGGACATCGCCGAGGGCGAAACCCTGATCGAGTACGTGGGTGAAATCATCAGCTGGGACGAAGCGCAGGACCGCCACCCACATGACCCCAACGATCCCAACCACACGTTCTACTTCCATGTGAACGAGGACCGGGTGATCGATGCCCTGCACGGCGGCAACTCATCGCGCTGGATCAACCACAGCTGTGATCCCAACTGCGAAGCCGACGAAGACCAAGACCGCATTTTCATCAAGGCCATCCGCAACATTTCGGCCGGTGAAGAACTGAGCTATGACTACGGTCTGATCATCGACGAGCCCTACACCAAGAAGCTCAAGGCCGAATACCCCTGCTGGTGCGGCAGCGCCAACTGCCGCGGCACCCTGCTGGCCCCCAAGCGCCGCCCAGGCACGCCCAAAATCCCGAGCCAGAAAAAACGCTGAGCCATGCCACAGGTCAGCATGCTCAAGCCCTGGCCCGCCGAAGCCATCTGGGAACAGGTCTATCCCCTGTTGCACGACTTCACCGTCGAGGTGCTGCCCGAGATCGATTCGAGCAACAGCGAACTCATGCGCCGAGCTCGCGCAGGCCGGCACGAACCAACCTTGTTGGTGGCCGAGCGCCAAACCGCAGGCCGAGGTCGCATGGGCCGTGTCTGGCAAAGTCAGCCGGGTGACTCGCTCACTTTCTCCATCAGCCTGCCACTGGCGCCAAAGAACTGGTCCGGTCTGTCGCTCGCCGTCGGCCTGAGCCTGGCCGAGAGTCTTCACCCTGATGTGGGCCTGAAGTGGCCCAATGATTTGTGGTTTCAGGACCGCAAGCTCGGCGGGATCCTGGTCGAGGCGGCCAGCATGGGTGGGCGCAGCCAGGTGGTGGTGGGCGTGGGGCTGAACATCCGTCCGCGCCCTGCTGAAGGCTTGAGCACGGCGCCTGCTGCGCTGACCGAGCTGCTGCCCGAGCTCACGGCATCCGACGGTCTGGCATGCGTGGCCTTACCCCTCATCCAGACCCTCTTGGCTTTCGAGTCCCAGGGTTTTGCCCCTTTGCAAAGCCGCTTTGCAGCGCGGGATGTGCTGCAAGGACGACGCGTGCACACCAGCGATGGCCAGCAAGGCGTGGCGCTCGGGGTGGGGCCGGGGGGTGCGTTACGATTGCAAACCGAGCTTGGTGTAGTGGACATTTCCAGCGCCGAGATCAGCGTTCGACCCTTGGCCTGACGGGACACTGCAAGATGTTGAAATACTGGGTTGGTCTTTTGGTATTGCTCAATGCCGTCGCCATGGCATGGCAATGGGATGCTTTTGCACCCTGGGGTTTGGGTCCACAACAACACCAAGAACCCGAACGACTGAAGCAGCAACTGCGCCCTGAGGCCCTCCAGCCGGTGATTTTGAATGCCAACGAACAGGCCGCACCGACTGAAGCCATGCCCCAGCAACCTGGCACCCAGAGTTCGCCCACCTCACCGCTCGGCTCATCTGCTGCGCAAGGGACTGCTCTGCCCCCTTCTGTCTCTCCTGCCATCCCCACGGCCCCGCGATAAACCCTTCACGAGACCCCTCATCATGACTTTGAAACTTTACTTCGCCCCCGGTGCTTGCTCATTTGTACCCCACGTCTTGCTCGAGCTGAGCGGCGCCGAATTCGAGCCCGTCATGGTCAAACTGCACAAAGGCGAACAAAACAGCGAAGACTACAAAGCCATCAACCCACGCGGTCAGGTGCCGGTGCTGGTGCAAGACGGCCAGCCGATCACGCAAATTCTGGCCATCGTGCTGCATTTGGACCAACTGTTTCCGCAAATGGGCTTGTTGCCGGCTGAGCCGATGGCTCGGGCCAAAGCCTTGTCCACACTGGCCTGGATGAACAACACCGTCCATCCGACATTCACGCACATCTTCATGCCGCAAAAGTTCTCGGACCAATCCGATGTGCAGGCGGCGCTCAAGCCCTACAACACCCAGCTGTTTCGGGGCATGTTGGCCGAATTGCAAAATCTGGTGATCGCGGCCGAACAACAATCGCAGCCCTGGCTTGGCGGCACCCGCATTGGGGCGCTGGACGCTTACAGCCTGACCCTGGCCCGCTGGGGCACCATCGCAGGTATTGGTGCCGACGAGCATCCCGCCTTGTGGCGCTTTGTGGAAAAAGTGGCCGCCGAACCTGCTGTGGCCCGCGTGATCGCCCGTGAACGCCTGCAGCTCAACATGTCTGCGCCCGCCTGAACGAGCAAGCACTCAGACCACGCCAAATCGGACGGTAAAGCATGCGCCTGGCCAAGGTTGGCCGGGATGGGTGGCCTCCACGCTGACCGTTGCGCCATGCTGGTGGGCGATTTCCTTGACGATGGGCAAGCCCAGACCGGAACCATCGACATTGGTGCCGAGCGCCCGGAAAAACGGCTCAAACACCAACTCTCGGTCATGGACCGCAATGCCTGGGCCATTGTCCTCCACCTGCACAACCAACACCTTGCTGTAAGGGTCCAACAACACGCGGACGGTGATCACGCCTTGGCGATCAGGCGTGTTGGGTGTGTAATGCACCGCGTTTTCCACCAGGTTGCGCAGCATCTCCTTGAGCAAAGTCTGGTTGCCTTGAAGCTGTGCGCCGGCAACGCCAGGGGCAACCCCCTCATAGCCGAGGTCCAGACCTTTTTCCATGGCCAGAGGCAAACAGTCTTGCAAGACTTCGCTGGCCAAAGTGGGTAAATCGCAACGCTGTTGGTGCAGATGGTTGCCCCCGCCTTCAGCCCGGGCCAGAGACAAGAGCTGGTTCACCGTATGTGTGGCCTGAACGCTGGCACGTCCAATCTGTTGCAAGGACTTTTTCAACTCTTCCTCGCTGGAGCCCGAACGCTGGGCCAGATCGGCCTGCATGCGCAAGCCCGCCAAGGGCGTTTTGAGCTGATGCGCGGCATCTGCCAAAAAACGCTTCTGCGTCACGATCGATTCTTTCAGCCGCTCCAGCAAATCGTTCACCGACACCACCAGGGGGGCGACCTCCATCGGAACGGCCTTGTCATCCAACGCACTCAGGTCGTCCGGTTTGCGGGCGCGTATTCGCTCTTCCAGTTGCGACAGCGGCTTGATGCCACGCACCAGCGCCAGCCACACCAACAGCACCGCCAGAGGCAACAAGGCAAATTGGGGCAACATCACGCCCTTGATGATTTCAGCGGCCAGCACCGAGCGTTTTTCCCGCGTTTCGGCCACCTGCACCAAAGCAGGACGCGTACCTTCTGCATCCAGACTGATCCACGTGTAGGCCACCCGCACCTCCAGGCCGCGCATTTCGTCATCGCGGATGTGCACCTCGTAACTGTTGCCTTTGGGCTCGTTGGGCTGGGGCAGCGGCAAGTCGCGCTCACCGCTGAGGTGCTCATTCAGGGCGCCCCGAACCTGGTAGTACACCAGGTCGGTCTCATCGGCCCGCAAAAGCTCTCTCGCCGTCTGTGGCAAGCTGAACTGCACGCTGTTGTCGGGCCCCAGCCTGACTTGCTGCGCCAAAGCCTGAACGTTGTAAACCAGTGCCCTGTCAAAAGGCTTGTTGGCCAACCCCTGGGCCACCAGCCAGGTCAAGGCCAAGCTGATCGGCCAAAGCAACAGCAGGGGCGTCAACATCCAATCCAGAATTTCGCCAAACAGCGAGCGCTGTTCGCGTTTGAAGACCCGCATATCCCAGCCTTTGGATTTCATGGCTCAAAGAAGAAGCGGCGTCGATGCAAAGCAGCTTCAGCCTGGAATTTTTTCGAGACAGTAACCCAATCCACGAACGGTGGCGATGCGAATCGGACCTTTTTCAATTTTTTTACGCAAGCGGTGGATGTACACCTCGATTGCATTGTTGCTGACCTCTTCGCCCCATTCGCACAGGCGCTCGACCAACTGGTCCTTGCTGACGAGACGACCCGCGCGTTGCAACAAGACTTCGAGCAAACCCAGTTCGCGGGCTGACAACTCAACCATCTTGCCGTCAATGGTGGCGACGCGGCCCGACTGGTCATAAATCAGCGGCCCGTGCTTGATTTGCGAAGTCGCTCCACCCATACCCCGACGGGTGAGCGCGCGCACACGGGCTTCGAGCTCCTGCAGGCTAAAGGGCTTGGCCATGTAGTCGTCCGCACCGTAGTCCAGGCCCTTGACGCGCTCTTCCACGCTGTCGGCCGCCGTGAGGATCAGCACCGGCAAAACAGAACCTCTGGCACGCAAGCGTTTGAGCACTTCCAGACCGTGCATTCTGGGTAAACCCAGATCCAGGATCAGCAGATCAAACTCATTGTTGGTCATGAGGGCCGCATCGGCCTCGCTGCCACTGGCCACATGGTCCACCGCAGCCCCTGCGCTGCGCAAGGTGCGCAACAAACCATCGGCCAACACCTGGTCGTCTTCGGCTATCAAAATGCGCATGACTGTCTCCTGTTGTTGTGGCTCAGGTGCCGAATGCTTTGCCTCGGCCCAGTGATTTTAGTGGCTGGTGGGCGGGGGACCTGCAGACAAGCTGCGGCGGCACGTCAATGCGCATAGGCCTCCAGCCCCAAAGCCACCACCGTGGCCACATCCTTGCCCACCGCATCGCGAAACTCGGCTTCCGCCTGCGCCACCGCAGCCTTGAAAGCCTCCAGCCAGGCCAGGCCCACCGGTGTGAACACCACGCGCCGGGCACGCGCGTCCACAGGGTCAGGCTCGCGCCGCACCAAGCCCCAAGCGGCGCATTGGTCCACCAGATCACCCATGGCCTGCTTGCTCATCCCCGCAGCGCGCGCCAGATCGGTCAGGCGCGATCCCTCCAGGGCCAGATGCCGCGTGATGTGCACATGCGCGGCGCTGATCTGGTCTCTTGAAGCCAAATTGGCCAAGGCCAAAGGCACACCCTCATTGCCCGCCATCAGATGCAGCACGCGCTCGTCAAAACGCCGCATGGCGTGGCCCAGCAAACGGCCCAAATGGGTCTGGCGCCATCGGTCGTCTGGTCTTTCACTGGCTTCGGGAAATGTGTTGGGGATCAATGGCATGGCTTATATGATAAGGTAAACTGACTAAAAATAGTGTTTACAGCGATATACGGGTCGTTTAAAGTACTGTTCATGCATCCAGTAAGCAGTCTATCGCTGCAAACCACGGTGCCCAACCCATTGATATTCAAGGAGATTCCCATGAGCGACGACCACAGCGAAAAGTCCAAAGCCCTGCAAGCCGCCCTGGCCCAGATTGAAAAACAATTCGGCAAAGGCACCATCATGCGCCTGGGCGAAGGCGAAGCCATCGCCGACATCCAGGTGGTCTCCACGGGCTCTTTGGGCCTGGACATCGCACTGGGCGTGGGCGGCCTGCCCCGTGGCCGTGTGATCGAAATTTATGGCCCTGAGTCTTCGGGCAAAACCACGCTCACGCTGCAAGTCATCTCGGAAATGCAGCGCCTGAGCGGCACCTGTGCCTTTGTGGACGCCGAACACGCGCTGGACGTGCAATACGCCCAAAATCTCGGCGTCAACCTGCAGGACTTGCTGGTCAGCCAGCCCGATACCGGCGAACAAGCGCTGGAAATCGTGGACAGCCTGGTGCGCTCGGGCGCGGTGGACCTGGTCGTCATCGACTCGGTCGCCGCCCTCACGCCCAAAGCCGAAATCGAAGGCGACATGGGCGACAGCCTGCCCGGCCTGCAAGCGCGTTTGATGAGTCAGGCCCTGCGCAAGCTGACCGCCACCATCAAAAAGACCAATTGCACCGTCATCTTCATCAACCAGATCCGAATGAAGATTGGCGTCATGTTCGGCAGCCCTGAAACCACCACCGGTGGCAACGCACTCAAGTTCTACGCCTCTGTGCGTTTGGACATCCGCCGCACCGGCACCATCAAAAAAGGCGACGACGCCATCGGCAACGAGACCAAGGTCAAAGTGGTCAAGAACAAGGTCGCACCACCCTTCAAGACGGCCGAGTTCGACATCCTGTTTGGCGAGGGCATCAGCCGCGAGGGCGAGGTCATCGACATGGGCGTGAATGCCAAGAT
Organism: Comamonadaceae bacterium; assembly: GCA_947463845.1. Classification (GTDB taxonomy): domain Bacteria; phylum Pseudomonadota; class Gammaproteobacteria; order Burkholderiales; family Burkholderiaceae_C; genus Limnohabitans_A. The sequence goes on along the minus strand of CANHUM010000008.1, from coordinate 3,339 downwards.
CGTGGACAAGTCCGGCGCTTGGTACGCCTACCAAGGCGAAAAAATCGGCCAGGGCCGTGACAACGCCCGTGAATTCCTGCGCGAAAACCCCGCTTTGGCCCGCGAAATCGAGAACAAGGTGCGCGAATCGCTGGGCATCCGCCTGCTCGAATCGGCGATTGCCGAACCCAAAGGCGACTGAGCTTGAACAAGCCCGGCTTTCAGCCCTCGCTCAAAGGTCGCGCGCTGCGGCTTTTGAGCCAGCGCGAACACTCGCGCACCGAGCTGGAACGCAAGCTGGCCGCGCACGAGCAAGTGCCGGGCGAGCTGGCCAAAGCCCTGGACGAGCTGCAAGCGCGGGACTTCATCAACGATGGTCGCGCTTTGGAGTCCGTGGTCCACAGACGCGCCGCCAAACTGGGTGGCGCCCGCATCAAACAGGAGTTGGCAGCCAAGGGCTTGTCGGGCGACGCAGTGACCGAGGCCTTAGCCCAACTCAAAGCCACCGAATTGGATCGCGCCCATGCAGTCTGGCAAAAGACATTCGGCAGCGCCCCTGCGGACCCGCAAGCACGGGCCAAACAAATCCGCTTTTTAATCAGTCGCGGTTTCGGAGCCGACGTGGTCAGGCGGATCGTGCCCGGCGTGGACTGAGGCCGCCCCCCATCGGTGGCTCAAGGTTTCAGGTCAAGTGGCACCTGGGCATCGGCCGCGGCTTTGGCCCAATGACGGTCCTCAGCTGCCCGCTCGGCGTACCGGTTGAAGCGCCAGGATGTGCCCTCGATCGTGATGCGGCGCCAAACGGCACGCTTTTCGCCTGGGCTCAATTCAATCCAGACCTGCACCTCTTCAAAGCTGCGACCACAACCCTTGCAGGTTTCATCGCCCTGACTGGTCGAACAAATCGCAATGCAAGGCGTATCGGGCGTGCTGGCGTACCAGTCCTGCCAGGCCTGTGCGGCGGCCACAGGCAATGTGAACTCATCGGCCAATTCCTGGCGGTGGTAAACCATCAGTGCGTACACCTCGGCCAAAGCGCGCAACTCGGGCGGCAGCGCCACCCCATCCGGTGAGGGATTCTTGTTGCGCCAGTGGTTGATGGCCGCTTCGATGTCGGTGATGTGGATGCCGGCCATGATGGGATGAAGTCAGGGAGGGCGATCATAGCCCCAATGGGCAGACTCAGCGCTCGGGTGCTTGCAACGCCCGCAAACGCTCTCGGGCATGCCGCAGGCGAACATCCACAATGGACGCTTCAATGTGTTCGTCCGGCTGCAGTCGACCTTTGACAGCCAACTCCTGCGCCGCACGAAAACGGTCAACCGCGCCGGGCCAATCCAGGCGTGCAGACTGGGCTTCTCCGGCCGCCCGCAAAGCGGCCAAGGCTTGCCCCTGCACCGAAAGCAAACCCGACAGCCGATCCCAAGCCTGGGCATCCAGCGGTGTCTGGTGAACCATCTCCCGCAACTGCGTCTTGACCAATGGCATCAGCGCATGGTCTGGCAAGCGCTGCAAAACCTGGGCCAGCACCATCAATTCAGGACGCCGGAACCTCTGACCGCTGGTCTCTTGAGTCAACACCTGCACCGCCAAAGCCGGGTTCTCTTGGCGCTCGGCCACCTCGGCCTGAAGCAACCGCAGGACACGTTGTGCTGCCGCATGTGAAGGCAGGTGCCGTTGAGACTGGAGCAATGCGTTCAGGGCCTGCAAGCTGCGCTGGGTTGCGGCTGCGTCGCGCAGCAGCACATGGGACAGCGTTGCTGCATACAGCGCAGCAGCCTGATCGGCTGGGGACGCGGAAACGGGCAAGGATGCTGGCCCCTGGATCCAGGCCTTGAGGGCGTCGGGACTGCTTTGTGACAACACCCGGGCACGCGCCGCCATCATGGCGTGGGCCATGTCTGGCAGTGGCTTGGGCTGGGACACATTCAACTGTTGGCGAGCTTGCATGTCGGCCATGCGCTCGGTCGTCAAGGGGTGGCTGCGCAGGTAGGGAAATGCGCCGCTGTCGTTCAGGCCCGCCGCTTGCTGCAGCTTGGCAAACATGCTGACGAAACCACCAGGGTCATAACCCGCATCCACCAAAATGCCGTAACCCACGCGGTCTGCTTCGCGCTCCATGTCGCGGGTGTAGCTCAGTTGGGTCTGAATCGCGGCCGCCTGACCGCCCACAATCAGGGCTTGGGCAGCCTGTGGACTTTTGCTGGCCGCCAAGGCACCCAGAATCATCGAGCCCACCACCCAAGGCGTCATCTTGGACTGGTCGCTCATGCCGCGGGCAATGTGCCGTTGCGTCACATGGCTCAGCTCAGGGGCCAGCACCGAAGCCAATTCATCGGCTGTGCTCACCACCGCGATCAGACCGAGATGGACACCCAGATAACCGCCCGGCAATGCGAAAGCGTTCACCGAACGGTCGCGGCCCAGCAAAATCCGCCAGGCAAAGCGCTCCTGCAGTTCAGGCGACAACTCGCCGCGCGCCACAGCCGCCCTGACCAAAGGCGCCCAAAGTTGCTGGATGTACTCGTCCAGCACCGCATCTTCCAGATAATCCGGGTCACGAAACAGTTCGCGTGCGATGCGGTCCCCCAACTGACGCTCCGCCGTCAGGGAAATGCTGTCCCCATCGCCCAACGCAGGCAAACCGATGGTCTGGCTGCTGGCCGGGCCCACACACAGGCCCATGGCCAAGAGCAATCCCAGCGCCCTGTGAAGTCGTCGATCAGTGTGTTTCAAAGCAGTCGATGGCATGTCCAAGACCCGTATGATGCACGCTTGCAATGAACCTGTCGCCAACACCGGAAAAAAAGCGCATGAGCCAAGCTGCCCTGACCCATTTTGATGCCCAAGGTCAAGCCCACATGGTCGATGTGGGAGACAAAGCCGCCACCCGGCGTGTGGCGGTGGCCCGGGGCCAGATCCACATGCTGCCTGCCACTTTGGATTTGATCACCTCCGGCTCTGCCAAAAAAGGGGACGTGCTGGGCATCGCCCGCATCGCCGGCATCCAGGGCGCCAAGAAAACCAGTGACCTGATCCCCTTGTGCCACCCGATCGCCCTGACCCGTGTGGCCGTGGATTTTGAAGTGCAAGCCGCCACCAGCAGCGTGACCTGTACCGCCACCGCCGAGGTCAATGGCCAAACTGGTGTGGAAATGGAAGCCCTCACCGCCGTGCAAGTCGCCCTGCTCACCATCTACGACATGTGCAAAGCGGTGGACCGCGGCATGGTCATCACCGATGTGAAGCTGCTGGAAAAGCACGGGGGCAAGAGCGGCAGTTGGACTGCATAACAGTGGCACTGCTTTCGCGTACCCTTGTGCCGCATCTGCCGTTTCAGTCCACCTTGCCACCCAGGCT
>CANHUM010000007.1 GCA_947463845.1 Comamonadaceae bacterium | reverse complement strand
GGTGGTGGCGTGCCCCACTTGGTGGCCATTCACCAGGACAAGAGCGGCAAGGCCCGCGCTTTGGCTCTGAGCTATGCCATGGCCAACGGTGGCGGCAAGGCCGGCATCATCGAGACCAACTTCAAGGAAGAGACCGAAACCGACTTGTTCGGCGAGCAGGCTGTCCTTTGCGGTGGCGCGGTTGAGCTGATCAAAATGGGTTACGAGACTCTGGTGGAAGCCGGTTATGCCCCTGAGATGGCTTACTTCGAGTGCTTGCATGAGCTCAAGCTGATCGTAGATCTGATCTACGAAGGCGGTATCGGCAACATGAATTACTCGATCTCGAACAACGCCGAATACGGCGAGTACGTGACTGGTCCTGAAGTCATCAACGAGCAGTCGCGCGTCGCCATGCGCAATGCCTTGAAGCGCATCCAGACTGGCGAGTACGCCAAGATGTTCATTCTGGAAGGCAAGACCAACTACCCGAGCATGACCGCTCGTCGCCGCTTGACATCCGAGCACTCCATCGAAGTCGTGGGCGCCCAGCTGCGCGCCATGATGCCTTGGATTGCCAAGAACAAGTTGGTGGACAAGAGCCGCAACTGATCTGGCCAATGGGCGAGTTTGAAAAAGGCCACTGAGGTGGCCTTTTTTTCGGGTGCTGGGTCTGCCTTAAACTTGGCTGACAAGGGATGGATTCGAAACACCGCAAGAGGAATGGACGATGAACAAAGCCAACGACACCGCTGATGACGCAGAGGCCTCGACGCTGGTGCGCAAGCCCTCAAAAGGCATTTACATGTTGCCCAACATGATCACCCTGGCGGCCTTGTTTGCTGGCTTTTATGCCATCGTGATGGCCATCAACGGGCGTTTTGAACTGGCTACTGTGGGCATTTTCAGTGCCATGGTGCTGGACAGTCTGGACGGTCGCGTAGCCCGAATGACCAATACCCAAAGTGCTTTTGGCGAGCAGATGGACTCTCTCTCCGACATGGTGTCTTTCGGCGCAGCCCCCGCTTTGATCGCGTACGTCTGGACACTCAAGGAATTGGGTCGCTGGGGCTGGATCGCAGCATTTGTTTATTGCGCCTGTGCAGCGCTGCGACTGGCGCGCTTCAATGTGAATACTGGCGTCGTGGACAAGCGCTATTTCCAGGGCTTGCCTTCGCCTGCGGCAGCGGCCTTGGTCATGGGCTTTGTATGGATCATGTTTGAGAACGCCGTTTCGCCCAAAGCGGTGTCGTGGGGGATGTTTGCTGTTTGCCTGTTTGCGGGCTTGTCCATGGTGACCAATGTGCCGTTTTACAGCTTCAAGGACATGCACATGAAGAAAAGCGTGCCATTTGCCACCTTGGTTTTGGTCGCGCTGGGAATCGCTGTGGTGAACATTGACCCACCCACAGTTCTGTTCGGTCTGTTTGTCGCTTATGGTTTGAGTGGTTATGTGATTTACCTTTGGCGCAAGGCACAAGGTCAGCCGACCAGCATGATCAGCACTTCAACAGATGACCCGGATGAGCGGGGTTTGCACCAGTGATGTCCTTTGCACGACAGCACTTGTTTTGAATTGTGCTAAAGTGAACCTATGAATTTTTCTTTGATTGCACTACTGCTAGCGCCCCTCGGGCGGGATGTGTAGCGCACGCAAACATTTTCCCTAAAGGCCCGAATGCCACTCGCATCGGGCCTTTTGCATTTTTGCTTGGATTTGCGGGTTACTGACCAGGAGTGAACATGACTGACAAATTGATTATTTTCGACACCACCCTGCGCGATGGCGAGCAATCACCGGGGGCATCCATGACCCGCGATGAGAAGCTGCGCATTGCCCGTCAGTTGGAGCGGCTGCGCGTGGATGTGATCGAAGCTGGTTTTGCCGCCAGCTCCAATGGTGATTTCGAAGCCGTGAAGTCCATCGCTGATGCCATCAAGGACTCAACGATCTGCTCTTTGTCCCGGGCGAATGACCGTGACATCGCACGCGCAGCAGAGGCGCTCAAGGGCGCCAACAGTGGACGAATCCATACCTTCATTGCCACATCGCCGCTTCATATGGAAAAGAAGTTGCGCATGACGCCTGATCAGGTGTTTGAGCAGGCCAAACAATCGGTTCGTTTTGCGCGCAATTTGGTGGCTGATGTCGAATTCAGCCCGGAAGATGGCTACCGCAGTGACATGGACTTTTTGTGTCGCATCCTGGAGGCGGTCATTGCCGAAGGCGCCTCCACCATCAACGTGCCCGACACCGTGGGCTATGCCGTTCCAGAGTTGTACGGCAATTTCATCAAAACCCTGCGTGAACGTATTCCCAATTCGGACAAAGCCATCTGGTCGGTTCATTGCCACAATGACCTGGGAATGGCGGTGGCCAACTCCCTGGCTGGCGTCAAAATTGGCGGCGCGCGTCAAGTGGAGTGCACGATCAACGGTTTGGGTGAGCGTGCGGGCAATTGCTCTTTGGAGGAAGTGGTCATGGCCGTCAAGACCCGGCGGGACTACTTTGGACTCGATGTCGGCATCGACACCAGCCACATCGTGGCCGCCAGTCGCATGGTCAGCCAGACAACCGGTTTCGTGGTTCAACCCAACAAGGCGGTGGTCGGAGCCAATGCCTTTGCGCATGCTTCAGGCATCCATCAGGACGGTGTACTCAAAGCGCGTGACACTTATGAAATCATGCGGGCTGAAGATGTGGGCTGGACCACCAACAAGATCGTCTTGGGCAAGCTCAGTGGCCGAAATGCCTTCAAGCAGCGCTTGGAGGATCTGGGCGTGACGCTCGACAGTGAGACTGAAATCAACAACGCTTTTGCCAAATTCAAGGAGTTGGCCGACCGCAAGAGCGAGATCTTTGACGAGGATATCCTGGCTTTGGTCAGCGACGAGAGCGTGACCACCGAGAAAGAGCAGTATGGTTTCGTCTCCATGGCCCAACACAGTGAAACCGGTGAGCGTCCCCATGCCTCTGTGGTTTTTACAGTGAATGGCAAAGAAGTGCGCAGTGCGTCCGATGGCAATGGGCCTGTGGATGCTTCGCTCAAAGCCATTGAATCGTTCATCAAGAGTGGTGCCGAGATGGTGTTGTATTCGGTCAATGCCATCAGTGGTTCGACCGAGAGCCAAGGCGAAGTCACCGTGCGCTTGCAGAACAGTGGACGCGTGGTCAATGGCGTTGGCTCTGACCCGGATATCGTCGTGGCCTCGGCCAAGGCCTATCTGAGCGCCTTGAACAAATTGCAAAGCAAGGCAGACCGGGTGGCGGCACAGGGATAGACGCATATTTTTTCATTACCATTCGGCTTGAATAAAGTCACGCAAGTTATTGTTCTTGCGTGACTTTTTTTATTTGTATACACTGCCAACCTTGACTCGGCTTTTGATCTCACAGGATGCGCCCTTGAACCTCGCTCTCCTTTTCTCTCTGCCCAAAACCAACTCAAAATCTTGGGGTTTGGTTTTGACACTGGTTCTCTCGTCAGCATTGGTCTGGACATCGGGCGCGGCATATGCCCAATCCAGCAAACCTGTCTCTCGACCATCGGACAAGTCGGTCAAGCCCAAGGAGGGCTCGGTTGCGGCGAGCAAATCCCAAGGCGCCAAAAACAAGCCTGTGGCGACCGCCAAGCGCAATCCTCAGAAGGGTCACTCGGTCAGCAAAGCCAAGGCGCCTGCATCTGCCAAATCGGCCAAGAACACAAGCGCCACAGTCAAACAAGTTCGCAATGACCGCAATCTGAATCCCTCTCAAGCCAGACCCGTTCGTGCTTCATTTGGCCAGTTGGCGGGCCTGCATGCCACGTCGGATGCATTGGATTTGCATTCCAGTGTCGCGCTGGTTGTCGATCAAGACACGCACGAAATCTTGTACCGAAAGAATGACCATGCGGTCTTGCCGATTGCGTCGTTGACAAAGTTGATGACAGGTTTGGTGATCGCCGAGTCCAACCTTTCTATGGACGAACTCATCAAAATCACGCAAGCGGATGTGGATACTGAGAAGGGCAGCTCTTCTCGATTGGCCGTTGGAACGGTTTTGAGTCGGGGAGATTTGATGCATTTGTCCTTGATGTCCAGCGAAAACCGTGCCGCCAATGCGTTGGGACGGACTTATCCCGGTGGTTTGGGCGTCTTTGTTGAGCGCATGAACCAACGGGCTTCGTCATTGGGCATGAAAGACACCCGCTATGTCGAGCCTACAGGCTTGTCCAGTCGCAACCAATCGAGTGCCAGTGATTTGGCCGTTTTGGTGTCTGCGGCCTACAAGGAGCCCATGCTGAGGGAGTGGTCTACTTCGCACGGACGTGAGGTGGAGGTTGGGCGTCGTACTCTGCAATACAACAACACCAACCGATTGGTCAAAAATCCAGCTTGGGATATCGGTTTGCAGAAAACAGGCTACATCTCAGAAGCAGGGCGGTGCTTGGTGATGCAAACCCAGGTGTCCGGTCGCAAGTTGATCATGGTGTTCCTGGATTCGGCAGGTAAATTCAGTCGCTTGGGTGATGCCGAAAGGGTCCGTCATTGGCTCGAAAATAAACCAGCCTTGCATTCAGGCCAACCATTGGCCCGCCAATATTTGCCTGGCTGAACGCCTGCATTGCAGCCCTAGGTTGAATGGGCTGCGCGGCCTGGTCCCTCAGGGCCCTGTGGGGTAACCCAATGTGCTGGAGATGGCCTTGGCTGTTTCCTGCAACTTCGGCAACCAACTCTCGTCCAATCTGTCAGCGGGTGCCGATATGGACAGCCCAGCCAACAATTTTCCTTGGTCGTCGTAAATGCCTGCAGCAATACAGCGCACACCCAATTCCAGTTCTTCGTTGTCTCGCGCAAAACCCGATTGGTTCACACGGGCCAGTTCCCTTTCAAGCACTTGCAACTGCGTGATGCTGTTGCGTGTTTGACCCGACAGGCCGGTGCGGGTGGCGTAGGAGCGCACCCGCAGGGGATCGTCTGCCGCCAGGAAAAGCTTGCCCACAGAGGTCAGGTGCAACGGCGCACGTCCCCCAATGGCACGAACCACTTGCATGCCAGACCGCTCGCTGTAAGCGCGCTCGATGTAAACAATCTCATCGCCTTGGCGCATGCTGAGGTTGACGGGTTGCTGGATCAGCTTGTGTAAATCGCGCATGGGCACCAAGGCTGCATCGCGCACATTCAGACGGCCTTTGACCAAGTTGCCCAATTCGAGCAAGCGCATGCCCAACCGGTAACTGCCCGCTTCAGGACGGTCTACAAAACGGCCTGTGGCGAGGTCATTGAGAATGCGGTGGGCCGTGGATGGGTGCAGGCCGGTTTTCTGGCTGATCTCCTTGAGCGAGATCGCCTCTTCTCGGGATGCCAGAACGTCAATCAGGGTGAACATCCGTTCAATGACCTGAATGGTAGGAGAGGCGAGGAGAGCGGAGTCTTTTTTCATCATGTACTGCAGATCCGATGCTATTTTACGCTGTGAAATAGGCGGGTTCAAGCACGAGGTGTGAAAGCGGGCCCGCCTCAAGGCAGCGGTGACCACTCACCTTTGGCGCGCAATTCACACGGTCTGAATCTTGATTTGTAATTCATTTTGGGGCTGTCCTCTATCCAGTAGCCCAGATACACATAGTCAAGTCCCAATTTTGCGGCTTGCTGAATCTGCCAAAGCACGCCGAAAGTGCCGTAGCAAGCTTTGTCCTCCGGTTCATAAAACGTGTAGACCGCAGACAAGCCGTTGTTGAGCACGTCCACGATGCTGATCATTTTGAGTGCGCCCAGGTGGTGATCTTCGGTGGCTTCCCTGAATTCAACGATGCGCGAATTCACGCGACTTTGCAGCAAAAACTGACTGTACTGGTCAATGCTGTCCTGATCCATGCCACCACCTGGATGACGCGCGTTCTGATAGCGCAGATACAGGGCGTAGTGTTCTGCATTGAAATGCAGATCCAAAACCCGGACGGTCAAATGTTGGTGGGCCCGCAGGGCTCTGCGTTGGCTGCGGTCTGGACTGAATTGCTTGACCAGGACACGCAGAGGCTGACAAGCCTGACAACCATCGCAATAAGGGCGGTAGGTGAACAGGCCACTGCGTCGAAAACCTTGCGCGACCAAATCGGAATACACCTCGTTGTGGATCAGATGGCTGGGGGTGGCCACTTGGGATCGCGCAGAACGTTTGGGGAGATAACTGCAGGCATAAGGCGCAGTGGCATAAAACTGCAGGGTCTGCAGGGGAAGCTCTTGGAGATGTGTCATGGACAAACTTTCAGTGACTGCAAAGCGGGCCAATACAAGGATTGACGCTTCCAATCAATGCCCGGACGATCGATGAATTGCTGGATACGGTTGAGAAAATCGCTGCGGGGTATTTCTTGTGCGCCGAGAGAGGCCAGATGAGGCGTATTTTGTTGACAGTCGATGACCTGAATGCCATGTTGCAGACAGACGCTCACCAAGCTGGCCAAGGCCATCTTGGATCCATCCGTGATGGTGGTGAACATGGATTCACCAAACAAGGCGCCTCCCAGATTGACGAAATAAAGCCCCGCCACCAGTTCATTTTCAACCCAGACTTCGCTGCTGTGGGCCCAACCCATCCTGTGCAGTGCTTCGTAAGCTTCGACCATCTTTGGAACAATCCAAGTGCCCTTTTGTCCATGGCGGTGACATGCGGCGCATCGACGAATCACTTGCCCGAAATCGCGGTCAAAACACAATTGAAAACCGGGAGCCTGTGTCCATCGGCGCAAGGATTGCCTCAGGGAGCGGTGCAGGCGAAATTGTTCCGTGATCAGAACCATGCGTGGATCGGGGCTCCACCAAAGCACAGGTTGGCCCTCGCTGAACCAGGGAAAGATGCCTTGGCTGTAGGCTTCAATCAGACGCTGGGCCGACAAGTCATTGCCGGCCGCCAAAAGACCTGGTGCGGGTGTGCAAGCCCCCCAAGCGCTGGACGCGTGAGGCAAAGCCTCGCCCTCGGCAATCCAGGGCAATTCTGGCTGAGCGGCCTTCGCGGTTGGGGTCATTGAACAATTACACAACAAATAGCGTTTCTCGGATTTGATGCCATTATGATTTTCGACATGCATCACTTCCCTGCCCATTGGATTCAACCGGATTGGCCTGCACCCTTCCATGTCAAGGCGGTGATGACCTCCCGCCAGGCGGGGGTATCTGCCGGGCCGTGGGCCAGCATGAATCTGGGCACCCACGTAGGGGACGTGCCATCGCATGTCCAGACCAACCGTGACCATTTGGCGCACTGCTTGGGGAGACGGCCTGTTTTCCTGCAACAAGTCCACGGGGTCACGTCCGTCAAATTGGCCCCTTCAACCCCAGATGGTTGGGAGGCTGATGCCAGCTGGACTCGGGAATCAGGGCCGGCCTGCGCCATCATGGTGGCCGATTGTTTGCCCGTGCTTTTGTGTGCCGCTTCAGGCCAGTGGGTCGCTGCCGCCCATGCGGGTTGGCGAGGGCTGGCAGGGCAGCAGGGCAGGGGTGTCCTCGAAACATTGATGTCGGACCTGTCCCAAGCTGGCTGCGATGTTTCCAACGTGCTGGCCTGGCTGGGGCCTTGCATTGGTCAAGAGGCCTTCGAGGTCGGCGCTGAGGTCTTGAGTGCCTTTGATGATGGCTCTGATGCCGTCAAGGGCATGTTTCAAGCTCAAGCCGATGGCAAGTTCAAAGCCGATCTGGCGGGTTTAGCCCGTTTGCGCTTGCAGTCTATGGGGCTGACCCGCATTCACGGCAATGACAGCACATCTGCCTGGTGTACTGTTTCACGACCCGAAATTTTCTTTTCGCACCGCAGGGACAGTCGCCTTCTCGGGAACAGCGGTCGGATGGCCGCTTGCATCTGGCTGGATGCTTGAATTTTCTGACAAGGCCGCGGCCGATGCTTGCTCCCGAGCATTCTGCTCGGATCGCCGAATGGCCTTTCGTCTCAAAGGGGTTCCCATCAGGTAAACCACCAATGCCATGGGCAACAGGCCGTACAGCACGAAAGTGATGATGGCCCCCAACACACTGCCTTGGGAACTGAATGCCTCGGCCAGGGCCATGAGCAAGGTGACGTAAAGCCAGGCAATGACTACCAAGTACATCTTTTTGGGGTTTGTAATTTAGGTGACAACAATTTGGAAGATACTCTGATTCAGGGGATTTGAAAAAAAATGGTTCAGGAGACCTTCAATGAGCAGTGCTACCTCGCAATTCTGGTCCCAAATGGGTGATGGCTTTCACAGCAACCTCACGAAAAGCTGGGGTGAGGCCATGCGGCATTTTCAATCCATGGATTTGGGCGGACTGAAAACAGCACAGGACGGCACGCCTGTCGTCCAATTCTCCCCTGAAAAACTGCAAGCCTTGCAAGGGCAGTACTTTAAAGATGCGACTGATTTGTGGAATCAGAGCCTGCAAAACAGTTTGCAAGTCAAAGACCGTCGCTTTTCAGGCGAAGCATGGTCGACCAATCCGATGGCGGCCTTCAATGCCGCCACTTACTTGCTCAATGCGCGCATCCTGATGGGTCTGGCCGAAGCCGTGGAGGCGGATGAAAAAACACGCGCCCGCATCCGCTTTGCTGTCGAGCAATGGGTGGCTGCGGCTGCGCCCAGTAACTTTTTGGCCTTCAACGCCGAGGCCCAAAAGAAAGCCATTGAAACCCAAGGCGAGAGCATCGCCAAGGGCGTGAAAAACCTGTTGCACGACATCCAACAAGGTCATGTTTCAATGACCGATGAAAGTCTGTTTGAGGTGGGCAAGAACGTGGCCACCACCGAAGGTGCGGTGGTCTTCGAAAACGAATTTTTCCAGCTCATCGAATACAAGCCGCTCACCGCCAAGGTGTACGAAAAGCCGTTTTTACTCGTGCCGCCTTGCATCAACAAGTTCTACATTCTGGACTTGCAGCCCGAAAACTCGCTCATCCGCTACGCGGTGAGCCAAGGGCACAGGACATTCGTGGTGAGCTGGCGCAACCCCGATGAGTCCATGGCACAAAAGACCTGGGACGACTACATCGAGCACGCCGCGATCGAGGCGATCAACACGGTCCAAGCCATCACAGGCGCCCCCAAAATCAACGCCCTGGGCTTTTGCGTGGGCGGCACCATCTTGTCCACCGCTCTGGCAGTCTTGGCCGCACGCGGTCAGCAGCCAGTGGCCAGTGCCACGTTCCTGACCACGCTGATCAATTTCACCGATACCGGCATTCTGGACGTGTTCATTGATGAGAACTTCGTCAAATTCCGTGAGCAGCAAATGGGCCAAGGCGGTCTGCTCAAGGGACAAGATCTGGCGTCCACCTTCAGCTTTTTGCGCCCGAACGACTTGGTCTGGAATTATGTGGTGGGCAATTACCTCAAGGGTGAGACACCGCCGCCTTTTGATTTGCTTTACTGGAACAGCGATTCGACCAATTTGCCCGGCCCTTTTTACGCATGGTATTTGCGCAACACCTACCTTGAAAACAACCTGGTCGAGCCTGGAAAAACCCAAGTTTGTGGCGAGCGCATTGATTTGGGTCAAGTCGATTTACCCGTCTATGTTTATGGTTCAAGAGAAGATCACATCGTGCCGATTGGCGGGGCTTATGCCAGCACGCAAGTGCTGCCGGGCAAGAAGCGTTTTGTGATGGGCGCCTCGGGCCACATCGCGGGCGTGATCAACCCACCTGCGGCCAAAAAGCGCAGCCATTGGCTGAGCGAGGGCACCAAGTTTCCAGCCGATGTGAACGACTGGATCGCCAGCGCCAAAGAGGTGCCTGGCAGCTGGTGGACCGATTGGTCTAACTGGCTCAAGGGCCATGCAGGCAAGCAAATCGCTGCACCTAAAACTTACGGCAAAGGCCAGAAGTTCAAAGTCATCGAAGCGGCTCCGGGCCGCTATGTGAAGGCCAAGGCCTGACTCGTTTTTATCACTGGAGACAAAAATGCAAGACATCGTCATCGTCGCCGCCGCCCGAACTGCTGTGGGCAAATTTGGTGGCTCTCTCGCCAAGACGCCTGCCACAGAATTGGGCAGTGTGGTCATCCAGGGTTTGCTTGCACGCAGTGGTTTGCCCGTGGATGCCGTCGGCGAAGTGATCATGGGCCAGGTTTTGGCCGCTGGCGTGGGGCAGAACCCTGCTCGTCAAGCAATGATGAAAGCGGGTCTGGCCAAGGAAACGCCTGCATTGACCATCAACGCGGTGTGCGGCTCTGGGTTGAAGGCTGTGATGTTGGCCGCCCAAGCCGTGGCTTGGGGCGACAGCGAAATTGTCATTGCCGGTGGTCAGGAAAACATGAGTGCCAGCCCGCATGTCTTGAATGGCAGTCGCGAGGGCCAGCGCATGGGCGACTGGAAAATGGTCGACACCATGATCGTCGACGGCCTGTGGGATGTCTACAACCAATACCACATGGGCATCACCGCGGAGAACGTGGCCAAGGCACACGGGATCACACGCGATATGCAGGACGCCCTGGCCGCAGGCAGTCAGCGCAAAGCCGCTGCCGCACAAGAAGCCGGCAAGTTCAAGGACGAAATCGTGGATATCGTCATCCCTCAGCGCAAAGGTGACCCCGTGGTGTTCAACACTGACGAGTTCATCAACAAGAAAACCACCGTGGAGGTCTTGGCCGGTCTGCGCCCCGCATTTGACAAGGCCGGCAGCGTGACAGCGGGCAATGCTTCAGGCATCAACGACGGCGCCGCCGCCGTGATGGTCATGAGCGCCAAGAAGGCTTCAGCTTTAGGACTCAAGCCCTTGGCCCGTATCGCTGCTTTCGGCACCAGCGGTTTGGACCCCGCCACCATGGGCATGGGCCCGGTACCCGCCTCACAAAAAGCCTTGGCCCGCGCCGGCTGGAAGGCCAGCGATGTGGATCTGTTCGAACTGAACGAGGCGTTTGCTGCACAAGCATGCGCGGTCAACCAGGCGCTGGACATCGATCCCGCCAAGGTGAATGTCAACGGGGGCGCCATCGCCATTGGTCACCCCATTGGCGCGTCCGGTTGCCGAATCCTCGTGACCTTGCTGCACGAAATGCAACGTACGCAAGCCCAAAAGGGCCTGGCCGCTTTGTGCATTGGCGGCGGCATGGGCGTGGCCTTGGCCATCGAACGCGTTTAATTTTCCAGACCCACTCAATCAACAAAAGGAGACAGTCATGAGTCAAAAAGTAGCTTACGTCACGGGCGGCATGGGTGGCATCGGTACCGCCATTTGCCAACGCTTGCACCAAGAGGGTTTCAAGGTCATCGCCGGTTGCGGCCCGACCCGCGACTACACCAAGTGGCTGGATGAACAAAAAGCTTTGGGTTTCACGTTTTACGCCTCGGTGGGCAACGTGGGTGATTGGGACTCTACGGTAGAAGCCTTCAGCAAAACCAAGGCCGAGCACGGCCCCATCGACGTGCTGGTGAACAACGCGGGCATCACCAAGGACCGCATGTTCATCAAGATGAGCCGCGAAGACTGGGATGCTGTGATGAACACCAACCTGGATTCCATGTTCAACGTGACCAAACAGGTTGTTGCTGACATGGTGGAAAAGGGCTGGGGCCGCATCATCAACATCAGCTCGGTCAACGGTGAAAAAGGTCAAGCCGGTCAAACCAACTACTCGGCCGCCAAAGCCGGTATGCACGGTTTCTCGATGGCCTTGGCCCAAGAATTGGCCACCAAGGGCGTGACGGTCAACACCGTGTCGCCCGGCTACATCGGTACCGACATGGTCAACGCCATCCGCCCCGACGTGCTGGAAAAAATCGTGGCCACCGTGCCTGTCAAGCGTTTGGGCAAGCCCAGCGAGATCGCTTCGATCATCGCTTGGTTGGCCAGCGAAGACGGCGGTTACACCACGGGCGCTGACTTCGCAGTCAACGGCGGCTTGCACATGGGCTGAAGATGGCGTCGCTTTGCTCGCCATGAACACCGCGTCATTGCGCGCGCAACGAAGCACTCTCTCCAACCCCGCCTAGGCGGGGTTTGTTTTGGAGGCTGGGATAATCAGTCTATGTCTGATGCCCCAACAAGTTTGAGTCCTTGGCGCCTGTCGGTGGCGCCGATGATGGACTGGACCGATCGCCATTGCCGTTTTTTTCACCGCCTACTCACCCGTCACACCTTGCTCTACACCGAGATGGTGACCACGGGTGCCCTGCGCCACGGCAGTGTGCAGCGTCACTTGCGCTTCAATGCCGAAGAGCATCCGGTGGCCCTGCAGCTGGGTGGCAGTGAAGCGACCGACTTGGCCTATGCGGCCAAACTGGGTCAGGAATGGGGTTATGACGAGATCAACCTCAACTGCGGTTGTCCCAGTGACCGCGTGCAGCGCGGCGCTTTTGGTGCTTGTCTCATGAACGAGCCACGCACCGTGGCTGACGGTGTGAAAGCCATGCTCGACGTGGTCGATATCCCGGTCACGGTGAAGCACCGGATTGGCATTGACCGCATCGAAAGCTACGATTTCGTGCGTGACTTTGTGGGTACGGTGAGCGATGCCGGTTGCAAGGTTTTCATCGTGCATGCCCGCAATGCCTGGCTCGATGGCCTGAGCCCAAAGGAAAACCGTGAAATCCCGCCGCTGCGTTACGAGCTGGCCTACCAGCTCAAAAAGGATTTTCCCGATTTGCTGATTGCAGTGAACGGCGGCATCAAGACCAACCCAGAGATCGCGCAGCATCTGCAGCATGCTGACGGTGTGATGGTCGGCCGCGAAGCCTATTACAACCCCTGGCTTTTAGGCTCTTGGGACGCAGAATTTTTCGATGACGCCCATGAGGTTCCCAGCCGCGAGTCGGTGGAGGAGGCCATGGTGGCTTACATGGAGCGGGCTTTCGCCGAAGATGGTTGCCCTTGGTACGCGATTGCCCGCCACATGCTGGGCCTCTACCACGGCCAGCGCGGCGGGCGTTTGTGGCGCCAGGTCTGGAGCGACCACAAACTCAAGCCTTTGCCCCCGCGACAAGTCTGGCAATTGGCGCGCGCTGCGCTGGCGCGTGGCGCCGCGATCACCGATTGAACATCGCCAACGGTTTCATTGGGCGGCTTGCAAGCCGTTCATGAAGTGCGCTGACATGCGCTCGGCCGCCAATTCCGGCTGACGTTGCGTCAGGGCTTGTACGATGGCGCGGTGCTCGGTCAGGGATTGCTCAATGCGCCCCTCTTTGAACAACGAACTGTGCCGGTTGAGCTTCATCACCTTGCGCAGATCGGCCACCATCTGGTCGCGCCAGCGGTTGTCGGCCAATTCCATGAGCAGCATGTGAAAGGCTTCATTGATTTTGAAGAATTGGTCCCGGTCCTGGGTGGCTTTTTCCAGGTCTTGGTGCAAGGCGCTGATCTGAGCCATCTGTTCGGCGCTGGCGTTTTGGGCCACCACGCGGGCAGCATCCGACTCCAGCAAGGCCAGCAGGTGGTACACATCGCGCAGGTCTTTTTCGCTCACTTCTGTGACGTAGGCACCCCGGCGGACCTTCATGGTCACCAGCCCCTCGGCCGCCAGGACCTTGAGGGCCTCTCGCAAGGGGGTTCGACTGATGCCCAGGGCTTCGGCAATGCGCAACTCGTCGATCCAGCTGCCCGGCTCCAACTCGCGCGCAAAGATCCGCTGACGCAGCAGTTCAGCCACTTCTTCATAGAGTGCGCGGGGGGCGAGAGACAGGGCGGACATGGTGTGTGGGAGCCGGTTGTTGCAGCGAGTCAGAACATCGAAGCTGGATTTTCAGATGCTGAATTGTAAGCCGGTTAGAATATTCTGCATCAATAATTATGAATCACGGTACTTGTAAGCCAGTATCCGCCCAGAGCTGCCAAAATTCACCCCAGTCATTTTTGAACCGAAAGCACAGCGCCATGCCGTCTCCATCCTTCGCCTTCAACGCCAGTAACCTCGACGCATGGGTCAAAGCGGCGGCCAAATCTGCCCCTGGCGGCAACGTGGATGCCCTGAACTGGAAGACGCCAGATGGGATCATCGTCAAGCCGCTCTATACCGCCGAAGACACCGCCAACCTGCCTTACGCCAACACGCTGCCAGGCTTTGAACCCTTCTTGCGAGGCCCTCAGGCCACCATGTACGCCGTGCGCCCTTGGACGATCCGCCAGTACGCCGGTTTCTCCACAGCCGAAGAATCCAACGCTTTTTACCGCAAAGCTTTGGCTGCGGGCGGGCAGGGCGTGTCGGTCGCCTTTGACTTGGCCACGCACCGCGGTTATGACTCCGATCACCCGCGTGTGACTGGTGACGTGGGCAAGGCTGGGGTGGCCATTGACTCGGTGGAGGACATGAAGATCCTGTTCAACGAGATCCCGCTGGACAAGGTGTCGGTCTCCATGACCATGAACGGCGCGGTGCTGCCGGTGCTGGCGGGCTACGTGGTGGCCGCTGAAGAGCAGGGCGTGAGCCAGGACAAACTGTCCGGAACGATTCAGAACGACATTCTGAAAGAGTTCATGGTGCGCAACACCTACATCTACCCGCCCGAGCCGTCGATGAAGATCATTGGCGACATCATCGAGTACACGGCCAAGCACATGCCCAAGTTCAACTCGATCTCGATCTCGGGCTACCACATGCAAGAAGCCGGTGCCAACCAGGCACTCGAGATGGCCTTCACCCTGGCCGATGGCAAGGAGTATGTGAAGACGGCCATTGCCAAAGGCATGGATGTGGATGATTTTGCGGGCCGCCTGTCCTTCTTCTGGGCGGTGGGCATGAACTTCTATCTGGAGATCGCCAAGATGCGCGCCGCCCGCTTGCTGTGGTGCCGCATCATGAAGGGCTTCAACGCCAAGAACCCCAAGAGCCTGATGCTGCGCACGCACAGCCAAACTTCGGGCTGGTCGCTCACCGAGCAAGACCCCTACAACAACGTGGTGCGCACCACCATCGAGGCCATGGCGGCCGTGTTCGGTGGCACGCAGTCGCTGCACACCAACTCTTTGGACGAAGCCATTGCCTTGCCCACGGAGTTCAGCGCGCGCATCGCCCGCAATACCCAGCTGATCATTCAGGAAGAAACCCACATCACCAACGTGATCGACCCTTGGGCCGGTTCTTACATGATGGAGAGTCTGACCCAAGAAATGGCCGACAAGGCCTGGGCCATCATCGAAGAAGTCGAAGCCATGGGCGGCATGACCAAAGCCGTCGATAGCGGCTGGGCCAAGCTCAAGATCGAAGCCGCCGCTGCTGAAAAGCAAGCGCGCATCGACTCTGGCAAAGACGTGATCGTCGGCGTCAACAAATACAAGTTGGCCAAAGAAGATCCGGTGGAGACGCTGTCGATCGACAACGTCAAGGTGCGCGACGGCCAGATCGAACGCCTCAAAGCCATCCGAGCCAGCCGCGACAGCGCCAAGGTACAAGCCGCACTGGACGCTTTGACCGCATCCGCTGAATCCGGCCAGGGCAACCTGCTGGACTTGTCCATCCAAGCCATCCGCCTGCGGGCCACCGTGGGGGAGGTTTCTGACGCGCTGGAAAAGGCCTATGGCCGCCACCGCGCCGACACACAAAAGGTGACCGGTGTGTACGCTGCCGCATACGACTCGGCCGAGGGCTGGGAACAACTGCAAAAAGAGATCGCCGCATTCGCTGACCAGCACGGCCGTCGCCCCCGGGTGATGATCGCCAAGCTCGGACAAGATGGGCACGATCGGGGCGCCAAAGTGGTCGCCACCGCCTATGCTGACTTGGGCTTTGACGTGGACATGGGGCCGCTGTTCCAGACCCCCGAAGAGTGCGCCCGCCAGGCGATTGAAAACGACGTGCATGCCGTGGGCGTGTCCACACTCGCTGCCGGCCACAAAACCCTGGTGCCCGCCATCATTGCCGAGCTCAAGAAGCAGGGCGCCGACGACATCATCGTGTTCGTGGGCGGCGTGATCCCGCGCCAAGACTATGAGATGCTGTACGACGCTGGCGTCAAGGGCATCTATGGCCCCGGTACCCCGATTCCCGCGAGCGCCAAGGATGTGTTGGAGCAAATCAGAAAGGCCGTGGCCTGATCGCCCCAGAGGCACCAGGCCGCTTGCCATGACGCCTGCGCACTTGCTCGAAGGTTTGCTGCACGGCACTGCGCCGCAGCAGCGTCGCGCCATGGCCAAAGCCATCACCCTGCTCGAATCCACCCGTGCCGATCACCGTGCGC
>CANHUM010000006.1 GCA_947463845.1 Comamonadaceae bacterium | reverse complement strand
TTCCCGCACATCCCAGGATCGGGAGAGTTGTTGATTTTCTGTGCGGCCATGGCCGGTGCTGGCCTGGCTTTCTTGTGGTTCAACACACACCCGGCGCAAGTCTTCATGGGTGACGTCGGGGCGCTGGCGCTGGGCGCCGCATTGGGCACCATTGCTGTGATCGTGCGCCAGGAAATTGTGCTCGCCATCATGGGAGGCATTTTTGTGGTGGAAGCCTTGTCGGTGATGGCACAGGTGGCCTACTTCAAGTACACCAAGAAAAAATACGGTGAGGGGCGTCGCATCCTGAAGATGGCGCCCCTGCACCACCATTTTGAAAAGAGCGGCTGGAAAGAAACGCAGGTGGTGGTGCGTTTCTGGATCATCACCATGCTGCTGTGCCTGGTCGGTTTGTCGACCCTGAAGCTGAGGTAAGCCATGCAGCTTCAAGGCCTCCACATTCTGATCCTGGGTTTGGGCGCTTCCGGCTTGGCGATGGCCCGCTGGTGCGCGCGTGCCGGGGCTGAGGTGACGGTGGCCGACACCCGCGATGCACCACCCCAGTTGGCCGTTTTGCAGGCCGAGTGGCCAGCGGTGCGCTTTGTGCCTGGTCCATTTGCCGCCCATTTGGTGGAGGGCACTTCGGTGCGTGCCGTGTTCCGCAGCCCTGGTTTGTCTCCAGAGGCGGTTGCACCCGTGGTGAACGCAGCGCAGGCCATGGGTCTTTGGCAGGGGGGCGAACTGAGTCTGTTCACGGCCGCCTTGATGGATTTGAAGGCCAGTTGCGGCTATCAGCCTCAGGTGTTGGCCATCACCGGCACCAATGGCAAAACCACGGTGACCTCACTCACGGGGCAGCTGGTGGCGCGTTCTGGCAAGTCGGTTCAAGTGGCCGGCAACATTGGCCCGACACTCCTCGACACCCTGACCCAAGCTTTGGCGCAGGCCCAAGCCCAGGTTGATGCGCAAGAACAAGCGCCAGTCATTTCGGATGAACTTGTGCCCTTGCAAGTGCTGCAGCCTGAAACTTCAAACCAAGAGGCTGTGCCAGAGATGGCACAACCCGTGGTCATGGCGCAGCAACCGTTGGCTTTGGCACTGCCCGAAGTGTGGGTGCTGGAGTTGTCCAGTTTTCAACTCGACAGCAGCGAGGGTTTCGAGCCCACTGCGGCCACGGTCCTCAATTTGTCTCAGGATCATCTGGATTGGCATGGCGCCATGTCGGCTTATGCCGCCGCCAAAGCGCGTATTTTTGGTGCGAAGACCCTGATGGTGCTCAATCGTGAGGATGATGCGGTCATGGCCATGCGGCCAGCACCGATCCGGGTCAAATTGCAAAAACCCATCGAGCGTGAATGCACCTTGTTTGGCGGCGACATGCCCCAGCGTCCGGGTGATTTCGGTATCGAGGTGGCCAACGGCATGACCTGGTTGGTGCGTGCGCTAGAGGCCGATGAAACACGCCGCCGCAAGGACCAGGTAGAGGAGTTGCACATTCAACGCTTGATGCCTGCAGATGCCTTGCGTATCCGTGGACGGCACAACGCGGTGAATGCATTGGCTGCTTTGGCCTTGGCCAGCAGCGCGGGATGCGCGTTGGGCCCCATGTTGTATGGCTTGCGAGAATACCGGGGCGAGCCCCACCGGGTCGAGCCAGTGGCCATCATCGACGGCGTCGAATTCTTTGACGACAGCAAAGGCACCAACGTCGGGGCCACGGTTGCCGCCCTCAAGGGTTTGGGTGCCGAGCGCCGCATCGTCGCCATTTTGGGCGGCGATGGCAAAGGCCAGGACTTCTCGCCGCTGGTCGATCCCTTGTCACGATTTGCCCGAGCCGTGGTGTTGATCGGCCGTGACGCCGCGTTGATCCGCAGCGTTGTGCAAGACCATGTGCCGCTGCACGATGCCGCGGATCTGCCCACAGCCGTGGCCTTGGCCGCCGAGCTGGCCCAAAGTGGTGATGCGGTTTTGATGTCGCCAGCGTGTGCCAGCTTTGACATGTTTGATGACTACGTGCACCGCGCCGACGTGTTTGTGCAGGCCGTATCCGATTTGGCCGAGTTGGCTGGTGTGGCCATGGAGGGCGGGCTGTGAGCGAAGCCATGTCATTGACCCAGCGACTGCAAGCCGGCATTTCCCGCGTGGGCAGTGTGTTGACGGGTGGTGCATGGGGTGCTCAGACCTCGGGCCATCAGAGCTTGCCGGTGAATCTGGGTGATTACGACTTGGCCAGTCACGCGCGTGGTCAAGGCTCTCGCATGATGGGGGTTGATCAAACCTTGGTTTGGGTGGTGATGGCCCTGGTGTTGTGGGGCATGGTCATGGTGTATTCCGCCTCTATTGCCATGCCTGATAACCCGCGCTTTTCACGCTATGCCCATACGCATTTCCTGATCCGACATGTGATGGCCATCACGGTTGGCTGTGTCATGGCCTTGCTGGCGTTTCAGGTGTCCATGGAAACCTGGGAAAAAATGGCCAGACCCTTGTTTGTCCTGTCTTTGATCTTGTTGGCCTTGGTTCTTTTGCCGTTCATAGGCAAAGGTGTCAACGGGGCCCGGCGCTGGATATCATTTGGCGTGATGAATTTTCAGCCTTCCGAGTTGGCCAAATTCGCCACCATCATTTATGCCGCCAACTACATGGTGCGCAAGATGGAAGTGAAAGAAAACTTCATCAAGGCCGTCTGGCCCATGGGTGCAGCCGTTGGTTTGGCAGGTGTGTTCTTGTTGGCCGAGCCTGACATGGGCGCATTCTTGGTGATCGCCACCATTGCCATGGGCATCCTGTTTTTGGGAGGCGTCAATGCCCGGATGTTCTTCTTGATCCTGGGTATTTTGATTCTGGCCTTCGTGATCATGATTGCTGAATCGCCGTGGCGCCGAGAACGCATCTTTGCTTACCTTGACCCGTTCAGTGCGCAGCATGCTTTGGGCAAAGGCTATCAGTTAACACATTCACTCATCGCGATTGGGCGAGGTGAAGTCTGGGGTGTCGGATTGGGCGGCAGCGTAGAAAAACTGCACTGGCTGCCAGAAGCGCACACCGACTTTTTGTTGGCTGTGATCGGCGAAGAATTCGGTTTGATCGGCGTCTCATTGGTGATTTTCATGTTCCTCTGGCTCAGCCGCAGGATCATGGTCATCGGTCGTCAGGCCATTGCGTTGGAAAAAGTTTTTTCCGGTTTGGTGGCGCAGGGCGTGGGCATCTGGATCGGTTTTCAGGCGTTCATCAACATGGGCGTTAACCTGGGTGCATTGCCCACCAAGGGCCTGACACTGCCTTTCATGAGTTATGGCGGCTCTGCACTCATGATGAACTTGATCGCCATTGCAGTGGTCTTGCGCATTGACGCTGAAAACAAAAAAATGATGCGTGGAGGCCGGACATGATCGCCAAACGCAAAACAGCTTTGGTCATGGCCGGCGGTACCGGGGGGCACATATTCCCCGGTCTGGCCATGGCCGAAGCGCTGCGCGATGCAGGTTGGCAAGTGCATTGGTTGGGTGCGCCGAACAGCATGGAGCAGGATTTGGTGCCGGCACAGGGCTTTGCATTTGAGGCGGTCTCGTTTGGCGGGGTGCGTGGCAAGGGAATCCAAACGCTGGCTTTGCTGCCTATGCGTTTGTTGCGGGCGTTTTGGCAAAGCCTGCAGGTGGTTCGCCGCGTGCAACCCCAAGTGGTGTTGGGCTTGGGCGGTTACATCAGCTTTCCGGGTGGCATGATGGCCAGCTTGTGGGGCAAGCCATTGGTTTTGCACGAACAAAATTCTGTGCCCGGCATGGCCAACAAGGTCTTGTCGCAACTGGCCGACCGGGTGTTTACCGCATTCCCTGGGGTGTTCAAGACAGGCCACTGGGTCGGCAATCCCTTGCGCAAAGCCTTCACCGAGCAAGCACAACCGGCGGCACGTTTTGCCGGTCGCAGTGGGCCGCTGCGCGTGTTGGTGGTCGGCGGAAGTTTGGGTGCCAAAGCCCTGAATGACACCGTGCCTCAAGCACTGGCATTGATGAGTGCCAGCCAGCGTCCCGCTGTGATCCACCAAAGTGGTGCAAAACAGATCGAAGCGCTGCGCGCCAATTACCAAGCCGCTGGCGTGGAGGCGGAATTGCTCCCCTTCATCGAGGACATGGCCACAGCCTTTGCGCAAGCCGATGTGGTGATTTGCCGCGCTGGTGCCAGCACCGTGACCGAGTTGGCTGCTGTCGGGGTGGCGGCCATGTTGGTGCCTTTCCCATTTGCAGTGGATGACCACCAGACCACCAATGCCCAGTTCCTGGTGTCTGCCGGCGGCGGGTGGCTCATGCCGCAAGCCGAATTGACGCCACAGGCATTGGCCGACTGGTTGAGCGGCTTGGACCGTTCTCAGTTGTTGACAGTGGCGGAGAAGGCCGGTGCACAGAAAAAAACAACTGCGACCCGGGAGATCTTGATGGCTTGTGAGGAGTTGGCAGCATGAAACACGCCATCCGAAAAATTCATTTCATTGGCTTGGGTGGCTCCGGCATGAGCGGCATTGCCGAAGTGCTGCTCAACCTGGGTTATCAGATTTCAGGCTCGGACTTGTCAGACAGTGCCAGCTTGCGCCGTCTGGCCGCACTGGGTATTCGCACCCATGTGGGCCACAGTGCGGACAATGTGAAAGATGCCGATGCGGTGGTGACATCGACCGCTGTCAAAGCCGACAACCCAGAGGTGATGGCGGCTCGAGCGCGTCATATACCCATCGTGCCGCGCGCGGTGATGTTGGCCGAACTCATGCGCATGAAGCAAGGCCTGGCCATCGCCGGGACTCACGGCAAGACCACCACCACCAGCCTGGTGGCCAGTGTGCTGGCAGAGGCCGGACTCGACCCGACCTTCGTGATCGGAGGCCGTCTCAACAGTGCGGGTGCCAATGCCAAATTGGGCACAGGTGAGTACATCGTGGTCGAGGCTGATGAGTCCGATGCCTCGTTCCTGAACTTGCTGCCCGTGATGGCGGTGGTGACCAACATCGATGCGGACCACATGGAGACGTATGGCCATGACCTGAGCAGACTCAGGGGGGCATTCGTTGAATTCCTACACCGTATGCCCTTTTATGGCACCGCCATTGTTTGTTCGGATGATCCGGGTGTGCGCGCCATCATGGGCGACATTGCCAGACCCGTGACCACGTATGGCTTGAATGAAGGCGCGCAGGTGCGTGCCATCCATGTACGGGCCGAGCATGGGCGGATGCATTTCACGGTTCAGCGTCGCAATGGCGTGACCTTGCCAGACCTGCCCATCGTGCTGAACCTGCCGGGTGAACACAATGTGCTGAACGCACTGGCGGCCATTTCGGTGGCGGTGGAACTGGGCATCGATGATGCCGCCGTACAAAGTGCACTGGCCCAGTTCAAAGGCGTGGGGCGACGTTTTCAGCGCTACGGTGACGTGGCGACTGCCGACGGTACAGGCCGCTTCACGGTGATTGATGACTACGGCCATCACCCTGTCGAGATGGCGGCCACCTTGGCTGCAGCACGCGGTGCATTCCCAGGCCGCCGTCTGGTGTTGGCTTTCCAGCCACACCGCTACAGCCGGACCCGCGATTGTTTCGAAGACTTTGTCAAAGTCATCAGCCAGGGCTGCGACAGTGTGTTACTCGCAGAAGTCTATGCGGCGGGGGAAGCCCCCATCGTCGCGGCAGATGGTCGTTCATTGGCCCGCGCCTTGCGCGTGACCGGCAAGCTCGAACCTGTGTTCGTGGACCAGATCGCCGACATGCCCCAAATGGTGATGGGCAACGCCCGCGACGGTGATGTGCTCATTTGCATGGGTGCAGGCTCCATTGGTGCCACGCCCGCGCAGTTGGTGGCGCTGGCCGGTGCCGTTCGGACACAGGAGGCTGCAGCATGATCGATGCCAGCCAAAAAGTCTGCGCGTCCCTGGGCAAGGTTGCGGTGTTGATGGGTGGGCGCTCGGCAGAACGTGAGGTGTCGCTCATGTCAGGTCAGGGTGTCCTCAAAGCCTTGATTGACAGTGGTGTGGATGCACATGCATTTGACCCCGCACAAAACGACCTGATGGCGCTGCGCCGTGAGGGGTTTGACCGATGCTTCATTGCCTTGCATGGGCGCTTTGGTGAAGATGGCACGGTTCAAGGCGCTCTGGAATTGATGGGCATTCCTTACACCGGTTCAGGCGTCATGGCCTCCAGCATGGCCATGGACAAGGTGATGACCAAGCGTGTTTGGCAAGCCGAAGGTTTGCCAACGCCGCGTCATGTGCTGGTGCATCCCTCTCAAATTGAAACATTGTCAGCCGATGCGTTGATCGCCCAATTGGGCTTGCCGTTGATCGTTAAGCCCGCACGCGAAGGTTCATCGATTGGCGTGAGCAAGGTTTCGCATGCCAAAGATCTGCATGCTGCGTTGCGCGCGGCAGCAGCATGCGACAGCGATATTTTGTGCGAGCAATGCATCGTCGGGGACGAAGTGACGTGCCCTGTGTTGGGCGAAGGCGCAAATGCCAAGGCCTTGCCCATGATCCGGATCGTGGCGCCAGATGGCAATTACGATTACCAAAACAAATACTTCACCGACGACACCCAATACCTGGTGCCAAGTGGCTTGTCTGCTGAAGAGATGGCGGCCATCGATGCCTTGATCATCAAGGCTTACCAAGTTCTGGGTTGCCGGGGCTGGGGTCGCATCGATGTGATGATTGATGGCATCACTCGCCAGCCTTATTTGCTGGAAATCAACACATCACCGGGCATGACAGGGCACTCGTTGGTGCCGATGTCTGCCCGTGCTGCAGGCATGTCCTACGAGGCTTTGTGTTGCTATCTTTTAGAACACGCAGGGCTGGATTACAAGGAGGCTGCACAGTGAGCAACAGCCTGCCATTGCCCACCGACGTTCGACTCATGAACCTGGCGGCAGCTTTGCTGATCGCCGTGTTCGTGGTGTTGACTCTGGGTGGTGGAGCCTGGTGGTTGCTGAGTCATCCAAGATTTGCCATCCAATCGATCACGGTGCAGGGCGAAGTGGTGCGCAGTCACGCAGCCAGTTTCCGAAACCATGTGATCCCCCAATTGAGTGGAAATTTCTTCACCCTCAGTCTGACGCAGGCTCAACATGCTTTCGAGTCTGTACCTTGGGTGCGTGAGGCTGTGGTGCACCGTGTTTTTCCGGGTCAGCTGCGCTCGGTCGTGGTGGAGCATCAGCCACTGGCGACTTGGGGTGAAGAGGGCAGCAATTTCATGGTCAATGAACAGGGACAGGTTTTTGAGGCCCCTGTTGAAGACATTGATATCGAAAAATTGCCCCGCATGCTGGGGCCTGAAGGCAGCTCTGTCATGGTCACGAAGATGTACCGCGTCATGGGCCCCTTGTTTGAGGTGCTGGACTTCAAATTGGAAAAAATCGAGTTGACGGCCAGAGGCAGTTGGCGCGTCTGGACAGACAGTGGCGCTTTGGTAGAGCTGGGCCGAGGCTCTGAAAGTGAGTTGATCGAACGCACTCAGTTGTTGTTGAGAACGCTGCCCCAAGTCACGGCGCGCTACAGCAGGACACCCATGGCTTTGTTGGGCGCAGATTTGAGACACAAGGACGGCTATGCCGTGCGCTTGCGGGGTGTGAGCACGCTGGAAGACGGCGACAAGAAAAGTTCAGATGGTTCAAGGCGTTGAAATTAAACGGAAACGGTGATTGACATGGCAAAAGAGTACAAAGATCTGGTCATTGGCCTGGACATCGGCACATCCAAGGTCATGGCGGTGGTGGCAGAAGTGATGTCCGATGGTGAACTCAAGATTGCGGGTCTTGGGATTGCCCCGGGCAATGGCCTCAAGCGTGGCGTGGTGGTCAATATTGACGCCACAGTGCAGAGCATTCAGCAGGCCCTCAAAGAGGCCGAGTTGATGGCCGATTGCAAAATCACCCGAGTCAACTGCGGCATCACGGGCAGCCATATTCGCGGGATCAACTCCAGTGGCATGGTGGCCATCAAGGACAAGGAAGTCACCCAAACCGATCTGGCCCGGGTGATGGAGACGGCACGTGCCATCAACATCTCCAGCGATCAGCGTTTGCTGCTGGTGGCACCACAAGAGTTTGTGATTGATGGGCAAGAGGTGAAGGAGCCCATCGGCATGAGTGGCATGCGACTCGAGGCCAAAGTCCACATCGTGACCGGCGCGCAAAGCGCGGCAGAGAACATCATCAAATGTGTGCGTCGCTGCGGCCTTGAAGTGGACCAGCTGTTGCTCAACCCCCAATCGTCCAGCCTGGCGGTGTTGTCTGAAGATGAGCGTGAGCTGGGCGTAGTCTGTGTGGACATCGGTGCCGGCACGACGGATGTGGCCATTTTCGCCAACGGTTCTATCCGTCACACAGCGGTCATTCCCATCGCTGGCGATTTGATCACCAGCGACATTGCCATGGCTTTGCGCACACCGACCAAGGATGCCGAAGACATCAAGGTTGAAAGTGGTTTCGCCAAGCAACTGCTGGCAGATCCCGATGCGCAGGTGGAGGTCCCCGGTCTGGGCGACCGTGGGCCGCGCATGCTGAGCCGGCAAGCGCTGGCTGGCGTGATTGAGCCGCGCATCGAAGAAATCTTTTCACTCGTTCACCAGGTCATCCGTGAGTCGGGCTATGAAGAGGTGTTGTCATCGGGCATTGTCCTCACCGGCGGCAGCGCGGTGATGCCCGGCATGATTGAATTGGGCGAAGACATCTTCCTCAAGCCCGTTCGAAGGGGCTTGCCCAAATACGCAGGCGGACTGGCCGACATGGTGAGTCAGCCGCGTGCCGCCACCGTCATGGGCTTACTCGAAGAAGCCCGACTGGCCCGTTTGCGTGGCTACAAGGTCACCCAGAAAAAAAGTTCGGTGAACAACGCTTTCGGGCGCTTCAAGGACTTCATCGTGGGGACCTTCTGATGCAATGGAATCCTGCTTTTTCCATCCGTGGCAGTCCGATCTGGTCCAGGCCGTGTCGATGTTGACCGGCTCTGACCCGCGCATTCATTTCCCAAAAAAACACGTTTACAAATTCAGGCAACTGCAGATATTTAGGAGAGCACCATGACCATTGAAATGATCCAAACCGAAGAGTTCAACCAAGGCACCCAGATCAAGGTGATCGGCGTGGGCGGCGGTGGCGGCAACGCTGTCGAGCACATGATCGAGCGCGAAGTGCAAGGTGTTGAATTCATTTGCGCCAACACCGATGCGCAAGCCCTGGCCCGCAGCGCTGCGCACCGTTTTGTCCAATTGGGTCAGACGGGTCTGGGCGCTGGCAGCAAGCCAGACAAAGGTCGTGAAGCCGCTGAGGCCGCCGAGGACGATATCCGTGCAGCCATCGAAGGCGCGCACATGTTGTTCATCACGGCTGGCATGGGGGGCGGCACGGGCACGGGTGCAGCGCCGGTGATCGCCAAAATTGCGAAAGAAATGGGCATCCTGACAGTGGGTGTGGTGACCAAGCCTTTCGACTTTGAGGGTAAGCGTCGCATGGCGAATGCCGATGAGGGCATGCGAGAGCTGGAAGCCAATGTGGATTCCCTGATTGTGGTTCTGAACGAAAAACTGCTGGAATTGCCCGGTGGCGAAGACATGACGCAAGACGAGGCCTTCTCGCATGCCAACGACGTGTTGAAAAACGCGGTGGGCGGTATTGCCGAAATCATCAACGTGCCCGGTCATGTGAACGTCGACTTTGAAGACGTGCGTACCGTGATGGGCGAGCCCGGCAAAGCCATGATGGGCACGGCCGCCGCCAGCGGACCCGATCGTGCGCGCATTGCGGCCGAACAGGCCGTGGCCTGCCCATTGCTCGAGGGCGTTGACCTCAAAGGCGCGCGCGGTGTGTTGGTGCTGATCAGCGCAGCCAAGGGTTCCTTGAAGCTGTCGGAATCCAAGCAAGCGATGAACACCATCCGTGATTGCGCTTCCGAGGAGGCCCACGTCATCTATGGCACGGCTTACGACGAAAGCCTGGGTGACCAGATCCGTGTCACCGTGGTGGCGACGGGTCTGGTCAAAGCCGGTGCTGCACGTCCCGAGCTCAAAGTCTTGCGCACAGGCACTGACAACATGCCCTTCATGATGGGTGGCCAGGACGCCGTGTCAGCGCCACTGACCACTGCCGCCAGCCTGAGCGCCAGCGGCATGAACACGCCTGCCATCTGGCGCAGCAACCGCACCCACGCTGCTGCACGCGTGGATGGCATGGCCAATGCGGGCATGGACGACATCGAGATCCCTGCCTTCCTGCGCAAACAGGCCGACTGAGCGCATGCTTGGGGTCGGTGGACCTGATGAAGCACCTGATGGGTTGTGGCCTGTCGGTTTCTTCGTCAGGTCCAGTCTTGGCTGGACCATTAAAATCAGGGCATGCTTGCTCAACGCACCCTCAAAACCCTGACCCACGCCGTTGGCGTGGGTTTGCACAGCGGCCAGCGGGTTGAACTGACCTTGCGTCCTGCTGCGCCCGATACCGGCATTGTCTTTCGCCGGGTGGATCTTCCTGAGCCGGTGGACATTCCTGTTCGGGCCGAATCGGTCACCGATACCCGATTGGCCTCCACCATTTCCAAGGGCCAAGCCAAGGTCTTCACCGTGGAACACCTGATGTCAGCCTGTGCCGGGTTGGGCATCGACAACCTTTACGTGGACATCACGGCCGAGGAAGTCCCCATTCTGGATGGCTCCGCAGCGTCCTTTGTTTTCTTGCTGCAAAGCGCCGGCATCGTCGAGCAAAACGCGCCCAAGCGCTTTTTGCGCGTGCTCAAACCGGTCCAGGTCAGCGAAGGCGAGGGTCACAACATCAAGTGGGCCCGACTGGAGCCTTATCACGGCTACAGACTCAGCTTCGAGATCGATTTCCGTCACCCTGCGGTGGACTCCACCGGACAGCAGGTGGTGTTTGACATGTCCGAAGGCGTTTACGCTCGCGACATTGCCCGTGCTCGCACCTTCGGTTTCACCAAAGATGTGGAAATGATGCGAGCCAATGGTCTGGCCTTGGGCGGAGGTCTGGACAATGCGATTGTCATGGACGATTACAAAGTGCTGAACTCTGATGGGCTGCGTTATGACGACGAGTTCGTCAAGCACAAGATCCTGGATGCGATGGGTGACTTGTACATCGTCGGCAAGCCCTTGCTGGCGGCCTACACGGCTTTCCGCTCGGGCCATGCCTTGAACAACCTGTTGCTCCGCGAACTTTTATCCCAACCTGATGCCTATGAGGTGGTGAGTATTGACCGAGCCCATGAGGCCCCCAAGGGCCTGGCGGCCCTGCAACCTGCCTGGTGAGACCAACCCGGGCGGGCTGGAGGCACAGCGCTATTTAGGGTGAGCGTGTTTTTTGGGGCCAGAGCACACAGGCAATGGAAGCCACCATCAAGCCTACAGCAGCCCAATCCTGCCAGTGCAAAATTTCGTTCAGCCACACCGCGCCGCTGAACACACCCAGCACGGGGATGAGCATCACACTCAAGGTCGAGGCCACAGGCGGCAAGCTGCGAGCCAGATAAAACCACGCAGCGTGTGCAAAGCCAAACACCAGCACCGCGTTGAAGACAATTGCAAACCAGTTGGAAGGTGTGGGCGCTACCCATTGATCGGCTTCAAACACCAAGGCCAGCACCGTCATCACCCCGGTGGTCATCAAAGTCATCCAGAAAGAAATCGCCAAAGTGGGCACTGGTATCTGTGTCCTGCGAAGCATCTGGGTGCCCAGTGCCCAGGTGCTGGCTGCACCCAATGCCAACAACACACCCGTTGGGCGTCCACTCAAATTGGACAGCTCATGCCACAGCAAGAGCACCACACCCACACTGGCTGCCGCCACACCCGCCCATGAGCGTTTGGCCAATTGGTCACCAAAAAACCAAGCGCCCAACAAGGCCGAAAACATGGGCATGGTGTAGCCCAGAATGGCCGCGCGTCCGCTGGACAGCGATTGCACCGCGATGATGATCAAGGCGTGCCAGATGAACATGTTGAACACCGCCAGCACCAGCAGCTCGCGCCAATGGGCACGGGGAATCCGGAACGGTACCTTCATGGCCACCAGTGCCAGGCCCAAAACCGGAGTGCCCAGCCAAAGGCAGAGGGAGCGAAACGTGAGCGGCGGAAAACCTGTCACGCCGATTTTGAGAATGGGCCAGTTGATGCCCCAGACGATGGTGAGCAAGACCAGGATGGTCCATTGGCGAGAAGAAAGCATTTGCATGGGGTGCATCTTAGTCGGCCCTTAAAATCTCGCCATGACCTTCCTTGACATGCTGCGCGCCGCCGAGCGCCAAAACGGCTCCATGCTTTGTGTGGGCCTGGACCCTGAACCCACCAAGTTCCCTGCCGCCTACAAGGGCGATGCCAACAAGATCTACGACTTTTGCGCCCGCATCGTCGACGCCACGGCCGACCTGGTCAGCAGCTTCAAACCCCAAATCGCCTACTTTGCCGCGCACCGCGCCGAAGGCCAGCTCGAACGTCTGATGGAGCACATGCGCCGCGTGGCACCTCAGGTGCCCATCATCCTGGACGCCAAGCGTGGCGACATCGGCAGCACAGCCGAGCAATACGCCAAGGAAGCTTTCGAACGCTACGGCGCTGATGCTGTGACCCTATCGCCCTTCATGGGTTGGGACTCTGTGGCGCCTTATCTGAAGTACGAAGGCAAGGGCGCATTCCTGCTGTGCCGCACCTCCAATCCCGGCGGTGATGATCTGCAAAACCAGCGCCTGGCCTCGGTCGAGGGCCAGCCACGTTTATACGAACATGTGGCCCGCCTGGCCCAAGGCGCCTGGAACCTCAACGGCCAACTGGGTCTGGTGGTGGGTGCCACGTATCCCGCCGAAATCGAGCGCGTGCGCGAACTGGCGCCTACCGTGCCCCTGCTGATTCCCGGTGTGGGCGCGCAAGGTGGTGATGCGGTCGCCACCGTCAAAGCCGGCTGGCGGTCGAATGCCGATGGCAGCAGCGCTGGCTCCATCATCGTCAACTCCTCTCGTGCCGTGCTGTATGCATCGAGCGGAGACGACTTCGAACAAGCCGCCCGCCAGGTCGCCATGCAGACGCGGGACACGCTCGAAGCGGCCAAGGTCTGATGCCCTGTGAGCGCTGACACCCCGCCAGCGCCCAACCGCCTGCAGTGGATGGCCTTGCTGTCCCTGCTGATGCCAGTTTTTCTGGGTTCGCTCGATCAGTCGATTGCCAACATGGCCTTGCCCGCCATCGGTGCGGCGTTGCAGAGCACGCCGGCCGAGTCGGTCTGGGTGGTTCATGCCTACCAGTTGGCCGTTGTCGCGTTGTTGCTGCCCTTGGCCGCTTTGGGTGACCGTTGGGGCGCACGCAAGGTGTTTTTGCTGGGCATGGTGCTCTTCAATTTGGCGGCACTGGCCAGTGCCTGCGCCACGCAGCTGGAGTGGCTGGCCTTTTTTCGCGCCATTCAGGGCGTGGGTGCCGCCGGGGTGATGAGCGTCAACCTGGCCTTGATCCAAGGCATCTTCCCTCCAGAAAAGCTGGGGCGCGGCGCGGGCATCAACGCCCTGATCGTGGGCCTGGGCTACAGCCTGGGGCCGACGGTGGCTTCGCTCTTGCTGGCGGTTTTGCCTTGGCCCTGGTTGTTTGGCTTGCAGGCTCCGCTGGGCATGCTGGGGTTCTTTTGGGCTTGGCGTTACTTGCCCCGCAACGAACCTGCCAAGACCGACGTGCCCTATGACCCTGTGCTGGCGCTGCTGTCGGCCGTCTGTTTTGCATCGCTGGTGTTCACGCTCAGCGCCGTGGCTCAGCAAAAAGGCCTGGCTGTGGTGCTGGCTGCATTGGGTCTCATGTTGGGCAGCGGCGGCTGGCTACTGTTGCGCCAGCGAGGCCATGCGGCCCCTGTGCTGCCCGTGGACCTGATGCGCCGGCCCTTGTTCAGCCTGTCGGTTTTCACTTCCTTGAGCGCCTTCACCACACAAGGACTGGCGTTCGTGGCATTGCCTTTCTTTTTTCAACAGCAGCTCGATCGGCCCCCTGTAGAAACCGGTGTGCTCATGTCTGTCTGGGCATTGGTGGTGGCCTTGATGGCACCCGTGGCAGGCGCCTTGTCCGACCGGTATCCGCCCGCCATTTTGGGGGGCGCGGGGCTGGGTATGCTGAGCCTGGGCATGTTCGGTTTGGGAGTGTCTGGGGCGGAGGTTCCATTTGGCGTCATGGCCTTGTGCATGGCACTGTGCGGTGTGGGTTTCGGGCTGTTTCAGTCGCCAAATCTGCGCGCCATCATGGCCAGTGCGCCAGCCCACCGCGCCAGCGGAGCCAGTGGCATGGTCGCGTTGGCGCGCTTGACTGGACAAGCCACCGGCGCGGCCTTGGTGGCCCTGAGCTTCAACCTGTTCGGACCGCTGGGTGCAGGCCATGCGGTGATGCTGGGCGCGCTCACGGCAGGCCTGGGCGCTGTGCTGAGCATGGCCAGATTGCGCGCTCGCTGAAGTATCGTCTCAGCCAAGCATCAGCGCGAGTGTTCAGTCATCACGAAAAAGCCGGATACGGCGTGGCTTGAACACCCTATGCGTTTGGGCCGAGTTTTTGTCGTGAGGTGCTCCTGCGATTTTTGCGTAAAGTGGGCAGGCCAACACCAGAGGCGTCAAAACCACCGTCTACCGCGATGGTTTGGCCATTGATATAGCTGGCCTCACTGCTGCAAAGAAACGCCACTGCATTGGCTATTTCTGCTGTGCTGCCATAGCGGTTCATGGGAATGGTGTCGTGATAGTCCTGGATGATCGCCTTGCTGTGAACCAGCTTGGCCATTTCAGTGGCCACGGGGCCTGGTGCAACGCAGTTCACGCGAATCCCAACATCACCCAGCTCTGCAGCCTGCTGTTTCGTGAGGTGGATGATGGCGGCTTTGCTGGTGCCATAGGCCACCCGCAGTGTGCTGGCCCTGAGGCCCGAGATCGAAGCAATGTTGACCACACTGCCACCCCCGTTTTGGAGCATGACCTTTGCGCAGGCTTGGGTGCACCAAAAAGCACCGTCCAAATTGGTGTCCATGATGTGGCGCCAATCTTGCCAAGTCACTTCCAGTATCGGTTTGAAAATGGCGACACCTGCATTGTTGACGAGTGAATCGATGCGACCGAACTTTTTCTCGATTCGAGCGACTGAGCGGGATACCTGAATGGGCTTGGACACATCACAGTGAATCGCCAGGAAATCTGGGCTGTTGAAATTGGCTTCGGTGAGGGCCAGCGTTTCCTTGTCCACATCCAGAGCTGCAACTCGGAAACCGCGCTTCAAAAATGTTTTGCAAATCTCCAAGCCAATACCGCGGGCACCGCCAGTGACCACCACCACGGGACCTGAATTGCTGATTTTTTTCATGGCTGAATAAAGTTGGCGAAAAATGGTGTGAACGTCTACCCCTGTGATTGGATCAGACACGGGTCACAGGCATCTCAGTACTATCCATGAGCCAACAGGGCAAATCAGACCATAGATGCCAACAGCAAGAAGCGTCTACGATGGTGGGCAGCCCTCTAACCAATGGACAAGTCATGAAACTTTACACCGCCCACCGCGCCCCCAGCCCTCGCCGGGTGCTGATGTTCCTGGTCGAGAAAAACATCACTGGCATCGAGATGGTCAACATGGACCTGAACGGTGGCGAGCACCGCACGCCGGCCTATTTGGCCAAAAGCCCGCTGGCCAAAGTGCCTGCGCTGGAGCTGGATGACGGCCGGGTGATCACCGAGACGCGTGCGATCTGCACTTTGCTGGAGGGGCGCTTTCCAGAGCCTAATCTGATGGGCGTGGATGGTGATGAGCGCGGCTTCATCGAGATGGCCGACCGTCAGGTGGAGCTGTATCTGCTGGGCGGCATTGCCAATGCGATTCGCCACAGCCACCCGGGATTGGCGGCTTTGGAGAAGCCCCAGTTCCCAGAGTTTGGCCGTTCGCAGGCCGAGAAGGTGCGCGAGGTGGCGCGGGGTTTTGACCAGCGGCTGCAAAGCCAGCCCTGGATCGCGGGTGAGCGTTTCACCATCGCCGACATCACCGCGTTTTGCGCGCTGGAGTTTGCGCGGGGCTTGATGAAGTTCGTGCCTGGTGAAGAGGGCATGAGCGCCCTGCAAGCCTGGCGCGACCGCATGAACGAGCGGCCCAGCGCCAAGG
>CANHUM010000005.1 GCA_947463845.1 Comamonadaceae bacterium | reverse complement strand
GTCTGCACATAGCGCAACTCTTCGATCTTGGCTTCGAGTTCGGCAACGGGTTGCTCAAAGTCGAGAAATGATTTTTTGGCCAAGTTTGACTCCTCAGTTCAGATTCCAGGTGGACGCTGTGTCCACGCTCTCAGTACGCCACCGGCACAGGATCCAGCGAGCGCCAAATATACCAAGTTGCCACGGTCGAATACGGGCTCCAGGCCTGGGCCACCTCGCGGGCATCACTGCGGCTGACCGGCTCACCCGAAAAATAGTTCCGGCTGATGCCGTTGATCAGTCCCACATCATCGAGCGGCAGCACATTGGGGCGCATCAGATGGAAGATCAGGAACATCTCGGCCGTCCACCGGCCAATGCCCCGAATGGCCACCAGCTGATCGATGATGGCTTCGTCGTCCATGTCGTGCCAAGTCTTGACGTTCACCGCGCCCGAGCTGAAATGCACCGCCAGATCGACCAGGTACTCGACTTTGCGCACCGACAGTCCGGCAGCCCGCATGTCGTCCACTTTGAGTTTGAGCACAGCGGCAGGTGTGAGTCGTTTGG
Source organism: Comamonadaceae bacterium (assembly GCA_947463845.1). Taxonomy (GTDB): domain Bacteria; phylum Pseudomonadota; class Gammaproteobacteria; order Burkholderiales; family Burkholderiaceae_C; genus Limnohabitans_A. Next base: position 15,715 of record CANHUM010000005.1, on the reverse strand, counting down.
ACAAGGCCGAAAACCGGTCCCAGACCGATTGAGCGGCTTTGACTGAGATTTGTTGGCCCACGATCGAGCGGGCCAAAGTCACAAATGCATCCCCCCGGGTTTCAAGAATGGCATCACCAAACTGAGGGATGAGTTTCTTCATGACCCGGTCTTTTTTCGACAGATGCATGCAGGCCTCGGCCCAATAAGCCGGCGTGACCGGCACCACGGCTGTCACCTCGGTTGCACTCATGTTATCGCCTCCCAAGTGGTGCCTGCAGCGGAGTCTTTCAGGACAATGCCTTGCGCCAGCAATTCGTTGCGAATGCGGTCAGCCTCGGCAAAATTCTTGGCTTTTTTAGCGTCTGCCCGGGCTTGGATCTGCGCCTGAATCGTCGCTTCATCCAGCCCGGCACCGGACTGCAGGTAAGCGGTTGGTTCGGTTTGCAGCAAGCCCAGCAGACCACCCAGGGCTTTGAGCAAGCCCGAACGCTCTGCCGAGCCGTTACGGTTGACTTCGCCGGCCAACTCGAACAACACGGCAACGGCCTCAGGCGTGCCAAAGTCTTCGTCCATCGCCGCCTTGAAGCGGGACGCCAGCGGATCAGCCCAATCGATGCGCACTTGGACAGGCGGCACAGCCTGAAGAGCTGTGTACAGACGCTTGAGGGCAGCTTTGGCGTCGTTCAGGTGGACGTCGCTGTAATTGAGCGGGCTGCGGTAATGGCTTCGCACAATGAAAAACCGCACAGTCTCGGCGTCAAATTCCTTGAGCACATCACGGATGGTGAAAAAGTTGCCCAGGCTCTTGGACATCTTCTCGTTGTCCACATTGATGAAGCCGTTGTGCATCCAGAAACGCGCCAGCGGCTGGCCATTGGCGCCCTCACTTTGGGCGATTTCGTTTTCGTGGTGGGGAAACTGCAGGTCAGCCCCACCGCCGTGGATGTCAAAAGTCTGGCCCAACAGCTCGCAGGCCATGGCCGAACACTCGATGTGCCAGCCGGGACGGCCCGTGCCAAAGGGGCTTGCCCATTTCACGTCTTCGGGCTCGGTGGGTTTGGCGCTCTTCCAAAGCACAAAGTCCAGCGGATCTTGCTTGTCCGTCTCAACGGCCACACGCTCGCCGGCATTCAACTCATCGAGCGACTTGCCCGACAACTTGCCGTAACCCGCAAACTTGCGAACTGAATAGTTGACGTCGCCATTGCTGGCGCGGTAGGCCAGCCCTTTTTGCTCCAATGTGCCGATCATGCGGAGCATCTGGGGCACGTAATCGGTGGCTCGGGGCTCGTGCTGAGGGCGTTCAATGCCCAAGGCATCGGCGTCCTGGTGCAACGCATCGATCATGCGGTCAGTCAGGCCACGGATGGTTTCGCCGTTTTCCAGGGCGCGTTTGATGATCTTGTCGTCGATGTCGGTCACGTTACGCACGTAGGTGACTTGGTAACCACTGGCCTTGAGCCAACGCTGCACCACGTCGAACGCAATCATCGAGCGGGCATGCCCCAGGTGGCAAAGATCGTAGACCGTCATGCCGCACACGTACATGCGCACGTGACCCGGCTGGGCGGGTGAAAACTCGGAAACAGCACGGCTGAGCGTGTTGAAAATGCGCAAACTCATGTGAGGAACAAATGAAATGGCGGTCAAAAAGCCGCTGGGCTCGCACACCGCTGGGTGACGCAGCCAACTCAGCACTGGCAAAGGATCTGGGCACCCGTCCAAAAACAAGTGCTCCGCTACAATGACCGGTCAGTATATCCCCGAGCCTTTGGGCCTGATGCGCTTTTCGAATCAGGTTTTGCCATCTTGACAGCCGGGGGCGAACAACACTCACTCTTTTCTGTCTTGCATGCGTACTTGGCTGACATTGATGGCTTTTTGCACCTTCTGGAGCCTCAGTGCCGGTGCCAAGGCAGACCTTTACACCGAAGTGAATGCCTTGGTGCAAAGCGGCCAGTGGAAGCCTGCTCTGGCGCTGGCCGAATCCCGGTTAAAAACCGCGCCCACCGACCCCCAAATGCGCCTGCTGCTCAGCCACATCCAGACTGGACTGGGCCAGAACCAGGCCGCCATGGACACACTTCGGGCACTGACGCTGTCTTTTCCTGAACTGCCTGAACCCCACAACAATCTGGCCGCTCTTTTGGCACGTGAAAACCGCCATGAAGAAGCATTGGCTTCGTTGCAGGCGGCCATCCGAGCACGGCCCGATTACGCCTTGGCCATCGAAAACCTGGGAGACTTGTATTTGGCTTTGGCAGCCCGCGCTTATGGTCAAGCCCTGGTGCTCAACCCTGGCCTGAAACGTTTGCAAAACAAACAATCGAGCACCCAACAAGTTTTGAAGACGCCCTGACGGCCACCTTGGACCTCCACCATGAGAATTTTTTTGAACCTGTTGCGTCGCTGGCCCATTTTGTTGTTGCTGGGTCTGTTGACTCCCCCTGCTGTCTTGGCGCAAACCCAGGCCGGTCATCAACCCAAGGTGCGCATCAGCACCAGCATGGGTGACTTCGAAGCCGAGTTGTACGCTGACAAGGCACCCAAGACCGTGGCCAACTTTGTGCAATACGTCCAAGACAAGCACTACGACGGCACGATTTTTCACCGGGTCATTGCGGGGTTCATGGTTCAAGGCGGTGGCTACGACGCCCAATACAGGGAAAAGAAAACCCGCCCGCCTGTTCAGCATGAGGGCCGCCAGGCTCTGGCTGCAGGGCTGAAAAACACCACCGGTACGCTGGCCATGGCCCGCACCAACGACCCGCAATCGGCCACAGCACAGTTTTTCATCAATGTGGTGGACAACGCGTTTCTGGACCCCAGTTTTCAAAGCTTCGGCTACACCGTTTTTGGCAAAGTCACCTCCGGCATGGATGTGGTCCAAAAAATCCGCAACACGCCCACAGGCGCAGGCGGCCCTTTCCCGACCGATGTTCCCCGAACACCGGTTGTCATTCAATCCATCACTTTGTTGAAGTAACACCATGAGCAATCCACAAGTCGAACTGCACATCACCGGCTACGGTGTCATCACCCTGGAACTCGATGCCGACAAGGCGCCCAAGTCCACCGAAAACTTTCTGGCCTATGTGAACAAGGGTCACTACAACAACACGATTTTTCACCGCGTGATTCCCGGCTTCATGGTTCAGGGCGGCGGGTTCGAGCCTGGCATGGGCCAAAAGCCCACAGACGCAGCCATCGAGAACGAAGCCAACAATGGCCTGAAAAACGACAAATACACCGTGGCCATGGCCCGCACTTCGGCCCCCCACTCTGCCACGGCCCAGTTTTTCATCAACGTCGCCAAAAACGATTTCTTGAACCACACTGCGCCCTCGATGCAAGGCTGGGGCTACGCCGTGTTTGGCAAAGTAGTCAAAGGCACCGAAGTGGTGGACCAGATTGAGGCCGTGAAGACCGGCAACCGCGGCGGCCATGGTGACGTGCCCAAAGACGATGTCGTGATCGAAAAAGCCATCGCCCTGTGATCGGTTAAGCCATGTCCGCTGAGCTGCGCAACACAGCCCCAACCCTCGGCCGGTTGACTGCGCCAGCGGCATGGCAAACGGTGGATTTGATCTCGGATCTGCATTTGCAGGCGAGTGAACCTGCGACTTTCGAAGCATGGCGACATTACATGGCCCACACCCCGGCGGATGCGGTGCTGCTGCTCGGTGATGTGTTTGAGGTTTGGGTGGGCGACGATGCAGTGGCCCATGATGCTTTTTTGCAAAGCTGTGCGGATGTGTTGCGACAAACCGCGCGACGTGGATATGTGGCTTTCATGCCTGGCAACCGCGATTTTTTGGTGGGGCCCGATTTTTTATCCGCCTGCAGCATGCATGCTCTGGCCGACCCGACCCTGCTTGAAATGGGCACCAGCCGTATTTTGTTGACCCATGGCGATGCCCTGTGTCTGGACGATAACGACTACCAGGCCTTTCGACGGAAAGTTCGCCAGCCCTCATGGCAGCGTGAATTTCTGGCGAAACCTCTGGACGAGCGTTTGGCCTTGGCACATGCTATGCGTGCACAAAGCGAATTGAAAATGCGCACAGACACGGTGTATGCCGATGCGGACACGGCCATGGCCTTGAATTGGCTGGGCAGCGCAGCAGCGTCTGCTTTGGTGCATGGGCATACCCACCAACCTGCTGACCACGCCTTGGGTACGGGGGTTCGGTATGTCCTCAGCGATTGGTCACTCGACCACGAACCACGTCGGGCTGAGGTCATGCGCCTGGACGCATCAGGCGGCATGCGCCGCCTGAGCATCACGAACGCAACAGGTTCTTGAGCGCGTTTTGCAGACGCCGCGCTTGAGTCTCGTCGTGGGGACCCGACAACACTTGTGCCACATCGAGTGCCCAGGTTTCTCTGGGGCTGGGCTGATTGCGCTGAGTGAGCAACTGCAGCTGCAATGCACGGCGCTCATCGATTTTTTCAGCGGGTGTGGGTACCTCAGCAGCCATTTCCAGACGGAGGATTGCCGTTGACGCAGGCGCCTTGGGCTCCGAGCTGACGGCTTGCACCCAGGCCTGACGTGTCGAAGGCTGGATGGCTTTGCCCAACTCCTGGGCAGAGGGCACGGCATCGGCCCGGCGCTCTTGCCAGGCGGTCAGCAAACGGGTCAGCGTTTCACCATGAGCTTGTGCGGCCAATTTGCGCAGGGACATTTCAGCACGCTCCATGGCTTCGCGCTGGGCACGGAAGGCCGCATCTCCCAGACGTGGGCCTCGGTCTTCACGGAAATCGCCGCGGGGTGCACGGTCAGCGAAACGGTCTCCGCCCCGACCTGGGCCACGGTCAGCACCTGGCCGAGCACCCCGCTCGCCGGGGCGCCCCTCGCGGCGACCCTCACGACCCGAAGAGGCTTGGACCAACTTTTGACCGGGTCGGTCATCTCCGCGCACGGCCACCACAGGTTTGGCAGGCTTGGGGGCAACGGCCGGTTGAACAGGCGCCTCGCCCTGCTCACTGCTGGCAGCGCTTTCAGGGGTGGCGCCCGTCTCGGTTGAGGACTCGGCTTGCGTCGTAGGTGCTGGCGCTGGTGCGGCCTGATCCATTTGTGCTTGCAAGGCTTGACCCCGCAAAGCGGCATCCAGCGCAGCCATGGCAGATCGGATCTGACCCGCATCACCACTGGCGTTGGCGGTATCCAGTGCTTTGGAAGCTTCCAAGACAGCGCGGTCATGTGCGCTGACAGGCGCAGCCGCATGGGCGCGCTCTGTGCCTTTGCGCTGGAAAGCCTGGTCCAGCGGAGCACGGAAAACTTCCCACAACTTTTGCTCGGTTTTGCGATCCAGGGGCACGGATTGAGCCTCAGCCTGCCAGCGCTGCTGAAGCGCTTTGACGGCATCCACCCGCAAGGAAGGGGCTGCACCAAGCTCTTGAGCCTCCTGAATCAAGGATTGACGTCGCTCAATGCTGGCTTTTTGGGCCGCCTCAAGACGGGCGGCCGCGGCTTTGATCAGACCTTTCCACTGGGTCTGCATTTCGCCATAAGCCTTTTCGCTCAGGTGTCCCGCGTTGCGCCAACGGTCGCCAAACTGGTGCAGTGCACGCAACTGAGCGCGCCAATCGTCATTTTCGGCATGGGCCAATGTCCAGGCCTTCACCTCGTCCATGAGAGCGACACGCTGGGCACGCTGCTCTGCTGACTCTTTTTTCATTTGCTCGAGCCAGGCCTGCACGGACTTGTAAGCCTCATTGCATGCGCCATCGAAGCGCTTCCACAAGGCATGGTTGGGCAAGCCGCCCTGATCCATTTGCTTCCAGCCTTCACGCAATTGGCGCAACTTGTCTTGCATCTTGCGCCCACCCAGCACAGGGGCCTTGTGGTCGTCAAGCAAGGCTTCGGCTTGATTCACCAGATCCAGGCGAACCTGATCTGCCAACCAGCGCTGCCATCCCTGCACATCGCCTGCAGCCATCAGGGCCTTGTGCAGGCGTTCATCCAAACTGGTGTCCAGATGTTTGCCATGCGCATTCAGAGCGCTGCGCAATGCGGCACAACTGTCCAACAGAGGCGCCCCCTGGCTTTCGGTGATTTGCTTTTCCAAATCTTCCAGCATGGGGGTAATGGTTTGGATGGCTTGCTCTCGCAAGGCTTGCCGCTGAGCCTGATCGATTTTGGGTTTGGCCGGTTTGTCGGCCTTGTCTGACTTCTCGGACGAAGGCAGGCCAGTTGTCGCTGCGCCGGCCAGCGGCGTCTGCACCAACTCGCCGCGCTGGCGACGGATTTCGTCGGCCCAAACCGGGACCGGAGGCAAAGCTGCATTGGCATCGGACATGGCCAGATTTGCCAAAGCCAATGCAGCAGAAAAACCCTCCCAGACCGCTTGCATTTGTTTGCCGGCCGACTCCAGCTGGCTGGGGTACTTGAGGTCAACACTGGGCCATACAGGATTGTCCATCAGGGTCTGCGCCTGGGTTTGCCATTGCTCCGCATCCTTTTGCAAACCTGCATAGCCCTGATGGGCCTCGGAAATGGGCTTGGTCGACAAGACTTCGATGCGCTGAGCCAGAAGGACCGCTGATTCCCGCTGGACCATCACTTGGTGCTGCAGGTCTTCGACGCCTTTGACCATTTCGACCAGTTTGACCTTCAAGCCGGCCAAAGGTTCGCGCGACAAGGGGGCGCCCGCTTTGGCCGCATCACGTTGCCATGCCAAGGCGTCGGCCATGTTCAGACGGGGCGCTGACAAAATCAGCTCGGCTTTTTGAGCCCAATCGTTGGCCAGGGCTTCTTGGCCGTGCGAGCGCTTGAGGTCATCGATTTTTTCTTTGAGCTGCTTGGCCACGCCTTTGTCTTTGGACGACAACTCGCGGTAAACCTCATGAAGCAATGCTTCGCTGGGACCCGTCTGAAGCCATTCACGCAAACGGGCACTGCGATCTCCCGATGTGGCGGCTTGAAAAATCGCGGCAACAGAGGGGTCCAGATGTGCGATGTCGAGGGGCTTGGAGGGAGTGGTCACGGTCAATACTTTTCAACGCAGGGCATGCCGGGATGGCATCTGGGCCGGACAGAGCTGGTGCGCAAACACACAGCAAAAACCGACAACAAAGGCGTATTTTCGCTGGTATTTGGCGCAAGCTGGCCTTTAGGAACGAATCTATTGAAATCTCTGCTGTTTCACTTCTGTCTGATTTTTACATATGAAAAAATTGCCTTATCCGAATAATTGATATTCTTGAATCATTATTTGAATCCCATAGAATCGCCCCAATCTCCAAAAATAAGGGATAACCCGATACGGTTGCCATCCGGCACCCGAGACCCAAGTGATCTGCACTTGTGGCCACTGAAACATCCAACCATGTAGGCTGACTGCGCCAAAAGCGCCGCCACACATTGGCATGAGAGAAACGCTGTGACCCACACATTGAAAACCCGTATCAGGGTAAACACTTTGAATGCAGGCTTACTGAAGATCACCCGACACAGCCTGGCATTGTTGGGGCTGGCTTGCCTGGCGGTCGTCCTGATTTTCACCAGCCGACCCGATTTGAGGCTGAGCGCAAGCCATAACCTGTTGGGTTGGCTGGAGTCGAGACAGGACAACCCCCGTGTGGAGGACCCAAGCGTCCAGACCGTGACCCACATGCCCCTGGTGACATTGAGCGAAGAGCAAGAAGCCGTCACACGCTGGTTAAGCCGCAGGTACAAGGTATCGCCTGAGCCCTTGAGTGCTCTGGTCTCCGCGGCCTGGGCGGTGGGCGACCGGATGCAGGTCTCCCCCACCTTGCTGCTGGCGGTTGTGGCGATTGAATCCCGATTCAACCCCTTTGCCTCAGGCTCTCAAGGCGGCATGGGTCTGATGCAAATTGAACCCGATGCCCAACTCCTGGCGTTGCGCCCGTTTGGCGGTCCACTGGCTGCATTTGACCCCTTGACCAATTTACGCGTTGGCGCCAGACACTTGCAATCATTGATTGAACAAAGTGCATCGGTGGAGGCGGCCCTGGAGCTCTACGCCTTGGCCACGGGACAACACAATGGTGTGGAATACGTCAACCGTGTGGTGGCAGAGCATAAACAGCTTGAAGCCATGACACGACAAGCCAAAACACTGGACGTCGCTCAAAACAAGCGCTGATGAAGCGCTCGCCCCCCTGATTCAAGGGCTTGTCTGGGCTACACTTAGCGGGTGCGCGACTGGCGATAGGAGCCTGTTTTGACATCAAAACAGACCACTCTGACGTGGAGCGAGGCGGCCCTGGGCCGTCCAGAACCACTGGGAAGCGCACAGCCGGCCTGAGATTGTCATTTTCCGGGCACGGTTCGTAGCCGTTCGCCTGGGCAGCCCTTGTCATCCATGCCAAGGTTCCATCATCCGAAGGACTGCCATGTACCACCGCAACACCCTGATTGAACAAACCGACCCCGAACTGTTCGCCGCCATCCAGGCCGAGAATGCACGTCAAGAGCACCACATTGAGCTGATCGCCAGCGAAAACTATGCCTCGCCCGCCGTCATGGCCGCCCAAGGCAGCCAACTCACCAACAAATACGCCGAAGGCTACCCCGGCAAGCGCTACTATGGTGGTTGCGAGCACGTCGATGTTGCCGAGCAATTGGCCATTGACCGCATCAAACAAATCTTTGGTGCCGAAGCCGCCAACGTGCAGCCGCATTGCGGCGCATCGGCCAATGAAGCCGTCTTTTTGGCCTTTCTTAAGCCCGGTGACACCATCATGGGCATGAGTTTGGCCGAAGGCGGTCACCTCACCCACGGCATGCCCCTGAACATGTCGGGCAAGTGGTTCAACGTCGTGTCTTATGGCCTCAACGCCAAAGAAGAAATCGACTATGAGGCCATGGAGGCCAAAGCTCGTGAGACCAAGCCCAAGCTCATCATTGCCGGTGCATCGGCTTATTCGCTGCACATCGACTTTGCGCGCTTTGCCAAAGTGGCCAAGGAAGTCGGCGCCATCTTTTTGGTGGACATGGCCCACTACGCGGGTCTGATTGCCGCGGGTGTCTACCCCAACCCCGTGCCGCACGCCGATGTGGTCACCTCGACCACCCACAAGAGCCTGCGCGGCCCACGCGGGGGCATCATTTTGATGAAGGCCGAGCACGAAAAGGCCATCAACAGCGCCATCTTCCCTGGCCTCCAAGGTGGACCGCTCATGCACGTGATCGCAGCCAAGGCAGTGGCTTTCAAAGAAGCGCTGCAACCCGAGTTCAAGGCCTACCAAGCCCAAGTGATCAAGAACGCGCAGATCATTGCAGAGACCTTGACCGCTCGCGGCCTGCGCATCGTCAGCGGTGGCACACAAAGCCACGTCATGCTGGTGGACCTGCGGGCCAAAGGCATTACCGGCAAAGTGGCTGAAGCCGCTTTGGGCAATGCCCATATGACCATCAACAAGAACGCCATACCCAACGACCCTGAAAAGCCATTTGTGACCAGTGGCGTACGCATCGGTACACCGGCCATGACCACACGCGGCTTCAAAGATGAAGAGGCCCGTGCTACGGCCCACCTGATCGCCGATGTGCTCGACAACCCACACGACGAGGCCAACATCGCGGCGGTGCGGGCCAAGGTGCATGCCCTAACCAGCCGCTTCCCTGTCTACGGTTAATCGGAGCAGTTCATGAAATGCCCCTTCTGCGGCCATCTCGAAACCCAAGTGGTGGAGACACGTCTGGCCGAAGATGGGGATTTCATCCGCCGCCGCCGCCAGTGTGGCGCCTGTGAAAAGCGCTTCACCACGTATGAAAAGCCCGAAGTCAGCTTTCCGGCTATTGTCAAAAAAGACGGTAGACGCATCGACTACCAACGCGACAAGCTTTTGGCAAGCCTGAATCTGTCCTTGCGCAAACGCCCTTTCAGTACCGAACAGGTCGACAGCGCCCTTGAGCGCATTGAAGAAAAACTCTTGAACCTGGGCATCCGCGAAGTGGCATCACAACGCATTGGAGAACTGGTCATGCGTGAGCTGAAAAAGCTCGACAAAGTGGCCTATGTGCGCTTTGCCAGCGTGTACCGCAATTTTGAAGACATCGACGCCTTCAAAACACTGGTGGATGAGGTGCAGCGCTGAAAAAATGCGCGCGCGACTGTGGGTCAAGCCGAGATCCTCACTGGCGTGGCATGCACATCGGAAACAGTCAAAAACTTCCCCCGCCACATTGGGTTCCCTCCATTCTGGGGGTCTTTTCCAGTCTAGGCTTACCTACCGCGTTGATCACCAGTCGCCAGACATGGGGTTGTCCAGCCCCGCACAGTGTCAAAGTGCCCGCCTGAAAAGCGCCTGTGATGCTTTGGCTCAGACCCAGTGGACCGTAAGAAATGTAGCGATCGACCGTCGCATTGCCTTGCAGAGACAAAAAACCTGGCAAGGCCTGATGCAACAGCAAGAGGGTTTCTGTTGCCTCCCGTCGGGCGTTGTGGTTGCCATCGACAAATACCACCCAACCTTGCGACCAAGGGCCTGCCGGGGCACAGTACTCTGTCGCAACAGGTTCTAACGCGCGCGCGCACAAAGTCACGCGTTGTTGGCGACGCAAGGCCTCTGAACGCGCCAGCAGCAGGCTGGATTGCAATTGCTCGGCTTGGCTTTGCATCTGGTGCTTTTGCTTCATGCCTTTCAGATGAGGGATCGCCAAAGTCAGCAGGACTGAAAGCAGCACGAGCACCACCAGCGCTTCCATCAACGTGAATCCGCGGTGACGCATGATCAGACCTCCTGATTGAACCCTGTACACCTGCACACGACGCGCAAGTACCCAACAGCGATGATTTTTGACTGTACAAGTCAATATTAAGTATTCACAATATCAGGCTTACGGACAAAGTGAAATATGCAGATTGCGGTTCATCGCACGGCCCTTGGTGCAGCATCTCAGACATCAGGTTGGACCTTGAGCGAGTTGCTGGTCAGCCTCGCTCTGTTAACCGTGCTCACGGCTGTGGCTTTGCCCGCTTATCAAGCCCAGCAGCGCCAAGCTCGCCGCATCGACGCACAGAGCGCTTTGCAACAACTACAACTGGAACAGGCCCGCTGGCGAGGCACTCAGAGCAGCCATGCAACCGACCTGAACAGCCTGGGCTGGACAAGCGACTTGTCCCCCGGAGGGCATTACCGTCTCAGCATTGAGGAAGCCCACAGCGAGGGGTACACCCTGATCGCCACCCCCATCGGCCCTCAAGCGCGCGACAACGCCTGCGCCCCCATGCGACTGCAACTGCGTCACATGGCCACCGTGGTCGTCAGCAGCGGAAATGAGCTTGCAAGCGATCCTGGACGGTGCTGGCGGCAATGACTCGATGATGGCAAAGCCCTTGCAGCAGCGCGAACCCGGCCCTCACGCCCAGCCATTGACGGGTAGATCCGAGGCTTTTCACTGTTGGGGTCAGCGCAACAACAGCACGGCGTCTGCTCAATATGGTGAAACCCTGGTGGGCTTGCTGGTGGGTCTGGGTCTGAGTTTGCTGGTGCTGGCCGCAGGCAGCCAGATGTTGATGCAGCACCTGAAAGGACATCGTCAGTCTTTGCAGGATAGCCACATGCACCATGATCTGCGTTCGTCGCTGAACACCATTGCTCGCGAGTTACGTCAAGCGCAGGCAATCGGTCATGCTTGGCGGTTGCGGACCACGCCGCATTGCGCAGACCCCTTTTGTGCGGGCAATGCCGATCTGCAGTTGCAAGGCCAGCTCATCAGCTTTGGACGGGACCGCAACCACAACGGACTGCTGGACAACAACGAGTGTGTGGGCTTCCGTCTGAAGGACCACAAGTTACAAATACGCACCGCGTGTACCCCCGTGGTCTGGACAGATTTGACCGACGCGGGCAGCTTGAGAATGACAGCGCTATCTTGGCAGCTGCAATGCGAGAAACGCGGGCCTTGGGTCGCGCGTTGGGTGACGGTGAGACTGAATGCTCAGTGGGCACGTGACGCTACAAGGGCCCTGAGCTTGTCGCAAACCATTTCACTGCGCAACGATGTCCCTGCCATGCCATGGCCAACAGCTTGCGGAGCAGTACCGTGACAGCCTTGCATCCCAAGCTGTGCCGATGCGAACATTCTGGTCAGGCACAACAAACTGGCGCCATCAGCTTGGTGGTCACGCTGACCTTGTTACTGCTCGCCGGTCTGGTCAGTTTCTACAGCGCGCGTATCGTGCAGCTAGACCGTCTGGCCAACCACAATCAAAAACAGGCTGTCCACGCACGACTGACCGCAGAAGCGGCCTTGGCCTGGGCCCGTGCCGACTTACAACGTCAATATGCGGGCAGCCCTACACCTCCCCTCTGGAGTGCTGGCCTCGCCACTGCAGCTTGCCCAGTTGCTTACAGCGGCCCGCGCTGGCAATGCGTCACTCTGCAGCCGCCTGCCCAGCCGGACGTACCTCATGCTGCCGTGCACGTGCTGGCGGTGCGCGACTTGATCAACTCACCCCATGTGGTGGAATTGCACGCCAGCGTCGGTCTGACAGAAGGAGGGAGCCGCGCGCAAATCCAGACCCAAGTTTTCATTCCCTCCGTAGCCCCGGCCCCGGACCATCCCAACTCGTCAGCCATCGTGCTCAACAGCTGCTCAACACCTGCGAACGCAGCGGGAGGCAGCGTGTGCTCGGTTCACAGCTGCACCACGACCGCATGGCGCAACGTGCTGGGAGACATCACGCCTGAACAGATCAGAGCTTGGTCTGAGGCGCAAGCGCGCAACGGCCTGACCGCCAGGAGCCACCCCGCACGCAACATTTACTGGGTGGACAGCCCCGCCACTTGGGTTGAGAACTTGGGCTCCAGCGAAGCTCCAGTTCTGCTGGTGTTTTCTGGCCAGGCTTGCGCCAACCGCTGCCCGTCACTTGCACCAGGTGTCCGCGTTGTGGGCACCGTGGTTCTGCAAACCCAATGCCAAGACCACAAGGCTTTGGGCTGGTACGCTGGACACATTGAAGGGCAACTGGTGATTGAGTCTGGCTTGCCCCAAATGCAAAGCGGCAGTCGGATCGAAGCACGAGCGCTGGCTCAAGCGCCTTATCGAATACCGTGGCCCATCGGCATGGACGCCCGTCAGGTTCAGCGTGTACCCGGCAGCTGGCGAGAAGGCTGGCCATGAGACCCCTTTCTGCCAAAGTTCGCGTTCAATGCTGTCAGACCTGCACCCCATCACAAGGCATGGCAATGATCGAGGCACTTATTGCTGCAGCGGTATTGGGGGTGGGCCTGGCAGCCGCCACACGCTTGACCGTGCACACCTTGCAAACCGCCCATGACACGCGACAGCACACCATCGCGCTCGCATTGGCACTGGATGCCATGGACTGCCTACAATCCGGCAGTACAGCTTGCAGTCTCCAGTCATCCATCGTGGTGTTGGGCACCACCTACAGCCTGAAAAGCCAGTTGCAAGCTCGCCCAGGCCTGGCACTGGTGGATCTGCAGGTGCGTGTTCAATGGACCGCCGTGGGCTTTGGAGTCAGCTCAGTGCCCGATGACAACGCTGGTCATGGCCCGCTTCGTTCATCGGAACTTGTGATTTACACCAGCCAAGATGCCGTGCCCACTTGGGTTGGCGTATCCTCGCCATAGTGTCCATGCGCTTCGGCGTCTCTCATGATTCTTGATTTCAGTTCACCGTGTCCACATCCAAGACCTCCTTACAACCCCTCCATCAGGCGCTGGCTTTGGCCGCTCAGGCCCTGTGGCTGACCTCGCCCAACCCGCGGGTGGGCTGTGTCATCACTGCGGCAGATGGCACGGTATTGGGCCAAGGTCACACCCAACGCGCTGGCGGTCCCCACGCCGAAATCATGGCCTTGCGCGACGCGGCCCAACGAGGCCACAGCGTGCAAGGGGCCACGGCCTGGGTGACGCTGGAGCCCTGTGCCCACCATGGCCGCACTGGGCCCTGCTGTGACACTCTGGCAACAGCCGGAATAGGTCGCGTGGTTTGCGCTCTGACCGATCCCAACCCCCAAGTGGCGGGCCAGGGCATGGCGAAGCTGGCTGCAGCGGGCGTACAGACTGAAACACTGAGCCCCGACGATGAGGTCGCTGTCCAGGCCCGCGAACTGAACATCGGGTTTTTCAGCCGAATGGAACGGGGTCTGCCCTGGGTGCGGATGAAGGTCGCCGCTTCGCTGGACGGGCAAACAGCACTGCAAAACGGCCAGAGTCAATGGATCACAGGCCCCGAGGCCCGTGCCGATGGCCACGTCTGGCGTGCACGAGCCTGCGCCGTGCTCACCGGCATCGGCACCGTGCTGGAAGACGATCCCTTGCTGAATGTACGCGAGGTGGATACCCCCCGCCAACCGCACCTGGTGGTGGTGGACAGCAAGCTGGACATGCCCTTGAACGCCAAACTTCTGGACACACTGGGCACTGGCGATCAGGCTCGTCAGATTTTGATTTACACGGCAGCTGACCCCCTCGACCCACTTCTGGCCGTCAAACGGGCGTCTCTGATGGCACGCGGTGCCCAGGTGATCGACCTGCCAGGCCCCGGCGGCAAAGTTGACCTGCCCGCCCTGTTGCGTGACTTGGCCCGGCGCGAGATCAACGAGCTGCATGTCGAGGCAGGTTACAAACTCAACGGATCACTCGTGCGCGAAGGGCTGGTGGACGAATACCTGATGTACATCTCTCCCCAGTTGATCGGCCCCGGCCAAGGCATGGCCAACCTGCCCGCGCTGACACAGCTGAACCTCTCTGTGAAGCTGGCGTTTCACGGGGTGGACCGCATCGGCTCCGATTTGCGAGTGCTACTGCGCAAAGGCTGAAAGACCTGAACGGGACAGCCTGCACTTGTCCCTTCACGCCAAAATGTCAGCCATCATTTGTCGGAGCCGAAATTGAACCTTGCCCACCTGCTGCAACGCCAAGCCCGCATGGCGCCAGAGCGCCCGGCCATTTTGCTGGGCAGCCAGGTTGTGGCCACGCATGGGCAATGGGCGCAACGCGCACAAAACCTGGCCACACAGTTTCAGGCGGCAGGTTTGCAGCCCGGCGACCGGGTTGCGCTGTTCATGCGCAACCATGTGCGCTACCTCGAAGTGATGTGGGCCGCTTGGTGGGCTGGCTTGGCGGTGGTGCCCATCAACGCGAAACTGCACCTGCGCGAGGCCCAGTGGATCATTGACAACGCACAGGCCCGCTGGGCCTTTGTCACCGCCGACATCACCAGCGAAACGGGTGGCATGTTGCTCGGTTTGGAGCGTGTGGTCGATGTGGACAGTGACGAGGCCCAGGTGCTTTGGCAAGCCTGCGAACCCCTGCCCGACCTGCCCATCACCGAGCGACGAGCCGATGATCTGGCCTGGTTGTTTTACACCAGCGGCACCACAGGCCGGCCCAAAGGCGTGATGATCACCCACCGCAACCTGTTGACCATGGGGCTGGCCTATTTTTCGGATGTCGACACCATCGCTTCGAGCGACACCATCGCCTATGCGGCCCCCATGTCTCACGGAGCGGGTATCTACGCCATCCCCCACCTGATGGCAGGGGCTCGGCACATGGTGCCCCCTTCGGGTGGTTTTGATCCTGCCGAACTGTTTGCCTTGGGCCAACAGGTCGGGCCACTGTCCATGTTTGCCGCGCCCACCATCGGGCTTTCACCTTGGCCATAAATTTGTACAAAGCGCGGGCCCATGACGACCAGCGCCCGCTGGATGTCGGCCGCGTACATGGGGGCGCCGCCATACACCACGGTTTTGAACGACTGCCCGCAGGCCTGCGCAGAAAGCCC
>CANHUM010000004.1 GCA_947463845.1 Comamonadaceae bacterium | reverse complement strand
CGACTTTGTGCGCGAGTTTCAGGTGCGCCACCAGATCAAGCTGGAGCAAAACTACCGAAGCTTCAGCAACATCCTGGATTCGGCCAACCACCTGATCGGCCACAACAAAACCCGCCTGGGCAAAACCCTGCGCACAGACCAAGGCGCGGGCGAGCCGGTGCGGGTGGTCGAGTCGCCGTCTGACTTTGCCGAGGCGCAGTGGCTGGTGGAAGAGTTGCGTCAGTTGGTCAAGCAAGATGGTTTTGAGCGCAAGGAAGTGGCGCTGCTGTACCGCAGCAACGCGCAAAGCCGTGTGCTGGAGACGGCGCTGTTCAACGCCGGATTTCCGTACCGCGTGTATGGCGGTTTGCGCTTTTTTGAACGCGCCGAGATCAAGCACGCTCTGGCCTATTTGCGTCTGATGGAGAACCCCAACGACGACACCAGTTTCTTGCGGGTGGTCAACTTCCCGCCGCGCGGCATCGGCGCACGCAGCATCGAGCAGCTGCAGGACGCGGCCCGCGCCGCAGGCTGCTCGCTGCACGACGCGGTGAGCGCCACCACCGGCAAGGCGGGGGCCAATTTGGCGGCGTTTGTGGCCATGGTCGATGTGCTGCGCGAGCAGACCGAGGGCATGACGCTGCGCGAGATCATCGATCTGGTGCTGGACAAAACCGGGCTGATCAACCACTACCGCACCGAAAAAGAAGGTGCGGACCGGGTGGAAAACCTGGAGGAACTGGTCAACGCCGCTGAGAGCTTTGTCACCCAAGAAGGCTTTGGCCGCAGTGCGGTGGCGCTGCCGCAAGGCTTGTCGCAAAGCCCGGCCAGTCAAGGTTTGACGACCGAAGCCTCGGTCATGCTCGACGAGTTCAGCGAAGACGGCGTGACCATGAGCCCGCTGGCGGCATTCCTCACCCATGCCTCGCTGGAGGCGGGCGACAACCAGGCGCAAGCTGGGGAGGACGCGGTGCAGCTGATGACGGTGCACGCCAGCAAGGGCCTGGAGTTTGATGCGGTCTTCATCACGGGACTCGAAGAGGGTCTGTTCCCGCATGAAAACGCCATGAACGACTTTGATGGCTTGGAAGAAGAGCGCCGCCTGATGTACGTGGCCATCACCCGAGCCCGCAAGCGCCTGTACCTGAGCCACTCGCAAACCCGCATGCTGCATGGCCAGACCCGTTACAACCTGAAAAGCCGTTTCCTGGATGAACTGCCCGAAGCGTGCCTGAAATGGGTGACCCCCAAAACTGCCGGATTTTCAAATCTGGGCAGTGCAGGTGGCACCCCTTCTGGCGCTTCGGGTGGCTGGCCGCAAACCCCGGCCTTCAATCGCCACGCCCGCCCGGCTTGGGGCCAAAGCAGCCTGAGCACCGAGACCTACAAAAGCCCGCCCGTTCCAGTGCAAAAAGCGGCGCCCGAGCATGGCATCACGGCGGGCCAAAACGTGTTCCACACCAAATTTGGCGAGGGCAAGGTGCTGGCCGTGGAAGGTGCTGGAGCCGACGCCCGCGCCCAGGTCAACTTCCCGCGCCACGGCGTGAAATGGCTGGCGCTGAGCGTGGCCAAACTCACGGTGGTTTAACCTCCATTCCCAGCCTGAAAGAACCCATGAAAATCACCCAAAACACCATCGTCACCATGCATTACAAAGTGACCAACGCCCAAGGGCAGTTGCTGGACAAGGCACAAGAGCCCACGTCCTATTTGCATGGTGGCTACGACAACACCTTTCCCAAAATCGAGCAGGCCTTGGAAGGCCAGGAAGTCGGGTTTGCCACCACTTTGAAGCTGGCGCCGGCCGACGCTTTCGGCGAACGCGACGAAAGTCTGGTGCAGACCATTGCCAAAAGCGAATTTCCACCCGGCGTGAAGGTGGGTGGTCAGTTGCGTGGACGCACGCCCGATGGGCGCGAACAGGTGTTCAACGTGGTGAAAATCAAGGGCGATAAAGTGATTCTGGACGGCAACCACCCGTGGGCTGGACAGCACCTTCAACTGGCGCTCAAAGTGTTGGAGGTGCGTGCCGCTTCAGCCGAAGAGGTGACGCACCGTCACGCCCATGGCGCACACGGCCATCAGCACTGATCAGACACTTCAGGGTGGGGGCGCGGCTTGCTCGTCGAAGGCATCGGTCGAGAAACAGTCGCGCACTGAGAACAGCATCGAGGTGAAGAACATGGCGGCAACCATCAGGGCCATGGGCAAGAAAGCAGAGGTCATCAATTGGGGTTGGCCCATCAGGCTGCTGATGAGCAGGGCCACCACACCTGTGCTGATGAAAATCAGAACCCAGGCCAGCACATAGACCGCAAAAGCTCTCAGGTTGCGCCAGCAGGCCACAAAACTGAAAAACAGGCTTTTGACAGCGGGCATGCCATACCAGTGCACCAGTGCGGGTGCATGCCAGAACATCATGGACAGCGGGACATAAAACAACATCGACACCCACAAGGCGGTCTGGAACGAGTCGGCCGTGACCACATCGGGTGTCATTTGGGCGCCGCCAAAGTACACCTTGGCAAAGGTCCCGCCATCGGCCAGCGTGGAGATCAGCATCACCCCCAGAAAAATCACGGCATACAAGCCGCCCAGATGGAACATGGTTTTGCGGTGAGGACCCGCCTTGAAGGCCACAAACAAGACGTTGGGCATGGGGAATTTGCCTTCGGTTGCGGTTTGCGTGGCCGCCATCATGCCCAGCGTGAGTCCCGGCAAAATGATCAGCGCCAAAGCGCTGCCCACAAAGGGGACGATCGAGATGATGGACACCGTGATCATGAACAGGAAGAACAAGCCGGACAGGGCCAACGGTTGACGCCAGAAAGTGCGCATGCCCTGCTTGGCCCATTTGAAGCCCGCGCTGGCTGGAACGATTTGCAGATGCATGGTGATCAGGTGAGGTCGGACATTGAAACAGGGGTTTGCAACCGACCACGCAAAACGCGTTCGAAATGGGTCGGGTCGTGCGGGGTGAGCATGGCGGCCTCGCGTGGCAGATGGTAGTCCCACAGGCGTGAAATCCAGAAACGCAATGCCCCTGCGCGCAAAAGGGCGGGCAGCAAATCACGTTCGGCGGACGTCAGGCGGCGCACCTGGTTGTAGGCGTACACCATGGCATGGGCGCGGTTGTGGTCGTGCACGCCCGTGGGCAGGTCAATGCACCAGTCGTTCAGACACACGGCCAAGTCAAACAGCCAGGTGTCCACGCCTGCAAAGTAAAAGTCAAAAAAGCCCGTCAGTTGCTCGCCATCAAACATCACGTTGTCGCGGAACAAATCGGCGTGCACCGGGCCCCGGGGCAGTGCGGCATAACCGGCGCTCTCGGCAATGTGGTTCTGAAAAGCCAGTTCGCTGCGCAGCAAGGCGGCTTGGGCGTCATCCAGGTGTGGCAGCACCACGGGCACGGTCTCGTTCCACCAAGGCAGACCGCGCAAATTGGGCTGGCTGCGGTTGTAGTCGGCCCCAGCCAGGTGCATGCGTGCGAGCATGTCGCCCACGGCGGCGCAATGCACCGCTTGGGGCTGCAGCTGACTTTTGCCTGCCAGTTTGTTGACGACGGCCGCAGGTTTACCGCACACCTTGTGCAGCACATCGCCGTCGCGATTGGCGGCGGGGTCGGGCACCGGGATGCCGTGACCGGCCAAATGCTTCATCAGGAGCAGGTAAAAGGGGAGTTGTTCGGACGTCAGGCGCTCAAACAGGGTCAGAACATATTCGCCTTGGGTCGTGGTGGCGAAGTAGTTGGTGTTTTCAATACCGCCCTCGATGCCGCGCAAATGGGTCAGCTCGCCCAGGTTCAGGGCTTGCATCAGGTCGTTGGCCTGGAATTCGGTGACTTCGGTGAATACCGCCATGGGAAGAGGGTCAAAAGCCAGAAGGGCTGCTGGCGTGGATGAGAAACCATCGATTGTAGGGTGCGAAAAGTCAAAAAGGACCCGCAAAGGGCGTGCCGCGCTGGGCCGATGTGGCAAAGCGAAGCGCCTCTGAGGCCCGGCGCGGTACGCCCTTTGCGGGTCTGCCTCGGCGGTGGGCAATGATTTGCGGGGCCTGCGCCGAGGTTGGGAGGATCAGGGGCTGGGCCTGTGCCAGGGTTCAGAGGCGCTTCGCTTTGCCACATCACCCTGACACAGGCCCAGCCCCCGATCCTTCTCGGTCATTTTGGGGGGCAACCCGGTACACAATCGAGGGATGAGCGACAACACCCCCGAAACATCCCAACCGACCCTCTTGCTGGTCGACGGCTCCAGCTACCTGTACCGTGCCTTTCACGCCATGCCCGATTTGCGGGCCGTGCCCGGTGACCCGAGCAGCCCTGCCACAGGGGCCATTCGCGGCATGATCAACATGATGGACCGGCTGCGCAAGGATGTGCCGGCCACCTATGCCGCCTGTGTGTTCGACGCCAAGGGACCGACCTTTCGCGACGAGATGTACCCCGAGTACAAGGCTCACCGCAGCCCCATGCCCGACGATTTGCGTTCGCAGATAGAGCCCATCCACGAGCTGGTGCGTTTGATGGGCTGGACCGTGCTGGACGTGCCGGGCGTGGAGGCCGATGATGTGATCGCCACACTGGCCCACACGGCCGCGCAGCAAGGCATCGAGGTGACGGTCTCCAGTGGCGATAAGGATCTGAGCCAGCTGGTCAACGCGCACATCACCATCATCGACACGATGAACGGCAAGGTGCGCGATGTGGCGGGTGTGACCGAGGAGTTTGGCGTGCCCCCCTCGCTGATGATCGACTACCAGACCCTGGTGGGCGACCCGGTGGACAACGTGCCGGGCGTGGCCAAGGTGGGCCCCAAGACCGCCGCCAAATGGCTGCTGGAGTATGGCTCGCTCGACAACTTGATGGCGCATGCCCACGAGATCAAAGGTGTGGCGGGCGAGAACCTGCGGCAGGCGGTGGACTGGCTGCCCAAGGGGCGCGCCCTGGTGTCCATGAAAACCGACTGTGACCTGAACGGCTGGGTGCCCGGTTTGCCCTCACTGGCCAGTCTGCACTTGCACGCGCCAGACAAGGACAAGCTGCTGAACTTTTATCAAACCTACGGTTTCAAGGGGCTGGTGCAGTCGTTGGGCGGTGCTATGCCTGTACCTGCTGCCAAAAAAACCGCCAAGGCCAAAGACACGGGCATGGACGATTTGTTTGGCTCGGCTCAGACGGACGAGCCGGCGGCATGGCCCGAACAGAACATGGCGGCCAGCTCGGTGCAAGGCGATTTGAAATACGACACGGTGCTCGACTGGCCCTTGTTTGAGGAATGGCTCCACCGCATCGAACAAGCGCCGCTCACTGCCATCGATACCGAAACCACCTCGCTCGACGCCATGCGTGCCGACATCGTGGGCATTTCGCTGAGTGTCACGCCCGGTGTGGCAGCCTACATCCCACTGGCGCACAACGGCCCGGGTGCCCCCGAGCAATTGCCGCTGGCCGAGGTGCTGGCCAAGCTCAAGCCCTGGCTGGAAAACCCTGACCGCCTCAAAATGGGCCAGAACATCAAATACGACCGCCATGTGTTCGCCAACCACGGCATCGAGGTGCAGGGCTATGCCCACGACACCATGCTGCAAAGTTATGTGCTGGAAGTGCACAAACCGCACGGCCTGAGTAGCCTGGCCGAGCGCCATGTGGGACGCAAGGGCGTGACCTACGAAGACCTGTGCGGCAAAGGCGCGCACCAGATTCCATTTGCGCAGGTGGATGTGGACAAGGCCGCTCACTATTCGTGCGAAGACGCTGACCAGTGTCTGGACGTGCACCAGGCGCTTTGGCCCCAGATCGAGGCGCATTCGGGTTTGAAGTACGTTTACAAGCTGGAGATCCAGACCAGCGAGGCGCTCTACCGCATCGAGCGCAACGGCGTACTGATCGATGCACCCACGCTGGCTGCGCAAAGCCAGGCCTTGGGCGAGCGCATCGTGCAGCTCGAAAAAGAAGCCTATGAGATCGCCGGGCAGCCCTTCAACCTGTCCAGCCCCAAGCAGTTGGGCGAGATCTTTTTTGACAAGCTGGGCCTGCCCGTCATCAAGAAAACGGCCACCGGAGCCCGAAGCACCGACGAAGAGGTGCTGGAAAAATTGGCCGAAGACTACCCGTTGCCCGCCCGCATTCTGGAGCACCGCAGCCTGGCCAAGCTCAAGGGCACCTACACCGACAAGCTGGCGCAGCTGGCGCTGCCGCGCACGGGCCGGGTGCACACGCATTACGCACAAGCCGTGGCCGTGACGGGCCGTCTGTCGAGCAATGAGCCGAATTTACAAAACATCCCGGTGCGCACGGCCGAAGGTCGCAAGGTGCGCGAGGCCTTTGTGGCCCCTGCAGGCTGCGTGATTGCGAGTGCCGACTACAGCCAGATCGAGCTGCGCATCATGGCGCACCTGAGCGACGACGCAGCCTTGCTCAAGGCCTTCCATGACGGGCTGGACGTGCACAAGGCCACGGCCGCTGAGGTGTTTGGCGGGACGCCCGACACGGTGAGCAGCGAGCAGCGCCGCTATGCCAAGACCATCAACTTCGGTTTGATTTACGGCATGAGCGCGTTTGGCCTGGCCAAGGCGCTGGGCATCGACAACACGGCCGCCAAAAATTACATCACCCGCTACTTTGAGCGCTTTGCCGGTGTCAAGCACTACATGGATGCGACCCGCGAGCAGGCCAAGGCGCTGGGCTATGTCGAGACCGTGTTTGGCCGCCGCCTGATGCTGCCCGAGATCAACAGTCCCAATGGCCCGCGCCGCGCCGGGGCCGAGCGTGCCGCCATCAACGCGCCCATGCAGGGCACAGCGGCTGACCTGATCAAGCTGAGCATGGTGGCGGTGCAAAAAGCGCTGGACGAACAGGGCAAGGCCACCAAGGTCATCATGCAGGTGCACGACGAACTGGTGTTCGAGGTGCCACAGGCTGAAGTCGAATGGGTTCGTACCGAAGTGCCGCGCATCATGGCGGGGGTGGCCGATTTGAAGGTGCCGCTCTTGGCCGAAGTGGGCTTTGGGCCGAACTGGGAGCAGGCCCACTGAGCCTCAAGCATCCTGCCAAGGCGTGTGCTTTTGCATGATGGCCTCAAACACTGCGGAGCCCTCGAACGCGGCCAACCAGGCGGCCAATGGGCCCCAAGGCTGCGCTGCAAACCAGGCCGGATCGGTGTGCGCGTATTGACGCACAAAGGGGGCCAGCGCGGCGTCGGCCAGACCGAACCGGTCGCCCGCCAGAAAGTGTTGTGATTGCAAGCGGTCGTTCAGTGTCCACAGCCAGGCCGCCGCCAGATCTCGGTCGGCTGTGCCACGCTCCAGCCCTGAACGGTTCGGGTATTTGTAGCGGTCCAGCTGGCCCTTGAACGGGCCGTCGTTGTGAGTGATCAAGGCCATGGCATCGGCCAGGGCGGCCTCTGTGGCGGGCCACCAAGCCAGCGGATCGCATTGCTCCAGGGCCCAGCGCATGATGTCCAGGCTTTGCTCCAGCACCCGAGGGCCTGCATCGCCCCGCAACCATAAAACAGGCACGGTGCCTTTGGGCGATAGGGCGAGCATGTGGGCTGGTTTTTGCTTCAACACCACTTCCCGGTGTTCGAACACCACGCCGCTGACGTGCAGGGCCAGCCGGGCCCGCATCGCATAGGGGCAGCGTCGAAACGAATACAGGACAGGCAACAGGGACTCGGGCATGCGGCAGTGTAAATCGCCCTGTCTCGGGTGTGGGCGATCCGCCCAGACCTGGGTGCAAACCTGTTGGGAGTGTGCCAAGATAAAGCTCTTTTTAGATGCCCGAGGAGAATTGCCTTGAACAAAGACCTGATTGAAGACACACAAGCCCTGCTGGGTGGGCGCATGGATGCAGCCGCCCCTACACGCCGTGTGGCCCTGAAAGCTGCACTGGGCGTGGGCTATGCCGCAGCGGCGGTTCCGATCATGGCGCAAACGGCCATCAAAACCCCTTCTACGGGTCTGGTCTCGGGGGAAGTGACCATTGATGTGAACGGGTTCAAGATGCCCGCCTACCGCAGTGCGCCAGCTGGCAAGACCGGTTTGCCGGTGGTGCTGGTGATCTCTGAAATTTTTGGCGTGCACGAGTACATCGCTGACGTCGCCCGCCGCCTGGCCCAAGCTGGGTACCTGGCAATTGCGCCCGAATTGTTTGTGCGACAGGGCGACCCCAACGAGTACGGCGAAATCGCCAAACTGCAAGCCGAGATCATCTCCAAAGTGCCCGATGCGCAGGTCATGGGCGATCTGGATGCCTGTGTGGCCTGGGCTGCGGTCAACGGCGGCAACACCGACAGGCTGGGCATCACCGGTTTTTGCTGGGGAGGGCGCATCACCTGGTTGTATGCAGCGCATCAACCCAGACTCAAGGCGGGTGTGGCCTGGTATGGCCGTCTGGTGGGCAACACCACGCCACAGACGCCAGCGCACCCGGTGGCGGTGGCCAACAAGCTCAAGGCACCCGTGCTGGGTCTGTACGGCGCGGCCGATACCGGCATCCCCCTTGACACGGTTGATAAGATGAAAGCAGAGCTGGCCACAGGGCCTGCTGCGGCCAAGGCCAGCGAGTTTGTGGTTTATCCTGACGCCCCGCATGCCTTCCATGCAGACTACCGCTCCAGCTACCGCAAGTCGGCAGCCGAAGACGGTTGGCAGCGCATGTTGGCCTGGTTCAAACGCCAGGGCGTGGCCTGATGTGACAATGCAGTGTCCGCCCTTCGGGGCAGGAACGATGAAAAACCGCCCTTCGGGGCGGTTTGTTTTGGGGTGAAGGCACCCCGGGAAACATGATGACTTTATTGGCGATTTTGGTGGGCACTTTGGTGGCGGGCATTGGCAGCGTCTGGCTGGCTGCATGGCTGAGTTTTGGTGTGTTGAGCCGCTACACCCAGCACATGTTGAGCCTGGCCGCCGGGGCCTTGATGGCCACTTCGTTTTTGCACCTCTTGCCGGAAGCTTTTGAAAGCGAGGCCGGGGCACACGAGCTGTTCTTGACCTTGCTGGTGGGGTTGGTTTTTTTCTTTTTGCTCGACAAGGCCGAACTCTGGCACCACGGGCATGAACATGCCCATGGACATGGGCACGATCATGGGCACGGACATCACAGGCATGACGAGCAGAAGTCCACCACCACCATGGCGCACGCGCATGGCAAGACGGCCGGTGACGAATCACCCCGAGGGGCTTGGGCGGTGCTGGCCGGTGACAGCGTGCATTGTTTTGGCGACGGTATCCTCATTGCGTCGGCCTTCATCGCCGACATGCGCCTGGGCGTGATCGCCGCGCTGGCGGTGTTGGCCCACGAAATCCCTCACCACATGGGCGACCTGGCAGTCTTGCGTCAAGGCAGCAGCAGCCGCAAAGCCGCCATCGTCAAGGTCTCCATGGCCGGCGCCATCACCGCATTGGGCGGTGCGGTGGGTTATGTGCTGGTTGATGCTTTGCGAGACTGGCTGCCTTTTTTCCTGGTGGTGGCCAGCAGCAGCTTCGTTTATGTGGCCTTGGCTGACCTGATTCCCCAGCTGCAAAAACGCCTGTCAGCCCAAGAGACCGCTGCCCAAATTCTCTGGCTGGGTGTGGGCATCGGCATGGTGGTGCTGGTCAGCGCTTTAGCGGGACACCAGCACTGATATCAGCCCTTGGCACAAGGTAAGCCGGGCGTATTG
Organism: Comamonadaceae bacterium; assembly: GCA_947463845.1. Classification (GTDB taxonomy): domain Bacteria; phylum Pseudomonadota; class Gammaproteobacteria; order Burkholderiales; family Burkholderiaceae_C; genus Limnohabitans_A. Next base: position 7,254 of record CANHUM010000004.1, on the reverse strand, counting down.
CACCACTCGCTCCAGCTGCCTGCATACAGCGCGGTGGGGCCGTAACCGGCCAACTCCATCGCCATCAGGTTGGGCACCGCCGTCACCCCGGAGCCGCAGTGGTGAACCACGCTGCTGGCCGGGCGCCCGGTCAGCACTCGGGCCCATTCGGCTTTGAGCTGCTCCGGTTTTTTGAAGCGGCCATCTTCGGTGAAGTTTTCCGTAAAAGGCCGGTTCAGAGCGCCCGGAATGTGTCCGGCCACCGGGTCCAGCGGCTCCACCTCACCCCGGTAACGTGCCCCCGCGCGGGCATCGACGATGGTTTGTCCGGGGCGGCCCAAAGACGTCAAGACTTCGTCGGTCAGCACCAATTGCCGCAGAGGCGCTTTGACATCAAACTGTGCTGCGTTGACGGACTCGCTCGGACCTGAGGCCAACGCACCGCCTGCATCTTTCCAGGCCTGCAGACCGCCATCGAGCACCGCCACGGCATCGTGCCCCAGCCATTTGAGCATCCACCACAAGCGGCCACAGTAGGCGCTTTTATTGCGGTCATACACCACGATTTGCATGCCGTTGTGAATGCCCAGGTTACCCAACCACTGCGCCACGATCTCGCGCTGCGGCAGGGGGTGACGGCCTGCGTTGACGGCCTGGCCAGGCTGGTGTGTGCTCAAGTTTTTGTCCATGTGAGCGGGCAGGGCCCCGGCAATGCGTTCGGTTGTGAAAAAGCCATCTGTCAATTCGGGCTTCATCAAATCAAAGCTGCAGTCCAGCACGGCGCATGGGGTGCCCTGGGCTTGCAAGGTTTGCAGTTCGGCAGCGGTGATCAACAGGGTGTACATGACAAGGGTCTCCGTTCAATGTTCTTCGGCAGGCGCGCGGGGCAGGGTGCGGTTGCGCAAGGCGGTTGCGGCGATGCCACTGGCGACGATCAAGGCCATGCCGGCCCAGCCCACCAGCGGAATTTGATCGCCAAACAAAAACAGGCCATACAACGCCGCAAACACGATGCCCGAGTATTGCAAATTCGCCACCACCAGGGTGGCTCCGCTGCTGTAAGCCTTGGTCATGCACAGCTGGCCCAGAGCGGCCAGCAAACCAATGGGCAGCAGCCACAGGGCGTGCGGCCAGACCCATTCGCTGGGCCCCACGAGCATCATGGCCACGGCCCCGGCAAGGGTGGTGCCCACGGAAAAGTAGAGCACGGTGCGGGCCTCGGGCTCGCCCATGCGGCCCAGCGCTGCCACCTGGATGTAGGCCAGCGCCGCGCCCAGGCCTGAAAGCAAACCGATCAAGCCGGCAAACAACTGGTTTTGCTCGATGGTGGGTCGCAAGATCATGACCACCCCCGCAAAGCCGGCAATCACCGTGAGCACGACCGGGCCTTGCCGGGCCATGTCCTGCACCCGGCCCATGACCAGGGTGCCACCCACCAAAAAGGCCGCGACCCAGATGCCGCTCATGTAGTTGAGTGTCATGGCGGTGGCCAGCGGCAAATGGGCAATGGCATAGAACCACGCGGTCAGCGAGGCCACGCCGATGACCGAGCGCCAGACATGCATCATCGGGATGGTTGTTCGCCAAGAAACACCCTGGCTGCGGCAAATGGCCGCCATGAACACGATGCCGATCAGGCCCCGGTAGAACACCAGGTCAAAGGTGTGAAAGTGCTCAGACGCGTATTTGATGCAAACACTCATCGTCGCGAAAAACAGCGACGCCAGAATCATCCAGGAAGCTTGCATCCGGGTGCTTCAGAGGGTTTTCATTTGCTGGCGGTACCACTCGTGGAAGTGCTGCATGCCGTCTTCCATGGGGCTTTGGTAGGGGCCGACCTCGTTGTCACCGCGAGCCATCAGGGCTTTGCGACCGGCGTCCATGCGCTCGGCAATCTCGTCGTCTTCGATGCAGGTTTCCATGTAGGCCGCCTGCTGGGCTTCAACGAACTCGCGCTCAAACGCCACAATCTCCTCGGGGTAGTAGAACTCGACCATGTTGAGGGTCTTGTTCACGCTGATCGGGTGCAGTGTGGAGACGGTGAGTACATGGGGATACCACTCGACCATGATGTGCGGGTAGTACGTCAGCCAGATGGCGCCGCGCTCAGGCAGCTGGCCATTGCGGTATTTGAGCAGCACCTCGTGCCACTTTTTGTAGGTGTCCGAGCCGGGCTTGCCAAAGCCGCCCGAGATGCCCACGGTCTGCACCGAATAGTGTTCCTTGAACTCCCAACTCAAGTCTTCGCAGGTCACGAACTGGCCCAGTCCCGGGTGGAAGGGGCCAACGTGGTAGTCCTCCAGATAAACCTCGATGAAGGTCTTCCAGTTGTAGTTGCACTCGTGCAGCTCAACCCTGTCCAGGGCATAGCCTTCAAAGCTCAGCTGTGATCTGGGGCCCATACCGGCCAGGTCGGCGGCGATGTCACGGCCGTTGTCTTCAAACAGCAAACCGTTCCATGCCTGCAGCTTGTAGTTGTTCAGGTTCAGGCAAGGGTCGTGCGCAAAGTGGGGTGCGCCGAGCAGCTGGCCGCTGGGGGAATAGGTCCAGCGGTGCAGCGGGCAGACGATGTTGCCGCCTGCGCTGCCTTTTTGCTGGGTTTGCAGGTTGCCCCGTCCGTTGAGCATCACGGCCTGGCGGTGGCGACAGACGTTCGAGACGAGTTCGACCCCGCCTTGGGCGTTGCGCACCAGGGCGCGGCCTTCGGCCTCGTGGGGCAAGGCGTAATAGTCGCCCGGATGAGGCACCGCCAACTGGTGGCCCACGTAGCGGGGACCTTGGCGAAAGAGCGTGTTCAATTCGCGCTGAAACAGCGCTTCATCGAAATAAGTGGAAACTGGTAGTTGGCTTGCGGCCTGCTGCAGTTGAAGACTTAAATCAGACATGGGTGACCTGACCTAGAGACTCCCCCTATGAAGGGGCAGGGACAAAGCGCTGAATTCTTCGATTTCGGCGCAAAAAAAGACAGGGGGAACCCTGCCGATGAACCCGGATTCTACCCCGCAGGGCTGGTTCTTGACGTGAGCGACTTCACAAGTCGAGAAAAATTCAAGACCTCTGGGTTCGGGTGTCACAGTGGCATCGTCCATCTTCGTCTTGTGGACTTGACAGAGTCAACTGTCAGCCACGTCAAGGCTTAAGGCCTAAAATCAGGTTTTTTCCTCGGATATATAGCCCATGCCCAAGGCCGCACCCACCGACCTCGCCGACACCCCGGCAGTGCCTCTGCCCGTCACGTACGAGGCGGCTTTGGCAGAGCTGGAGGCCTTGGTGGGGCAGCTCGAATCTGGGCAGATGCCGCTGGACCAGCTCCTGACAGGCTACCAACGCGGCGCGGCATTGCTGGCGTTTTGCCGAGACAGACTCAAGGCGGTGGAAGACCAGATTCAGGTGTTGGACGCTGGCCAACCCAAACCTTGGAGTGGCGCATGAGGGTGGGTTTGAAGTCTTGGATGCAGCCGCATCTGGACCGAGTCGAGCGTGCGTTGTCGGCTGGCATAGCGGCCGAGTCCCCTGCCGATTTGGGTCAGGCCATGCGCTACGCCGTGCTGGACGGCGGCAAGCGGCTGCGCCCCTTGCTGGTGCTGGCCACCGCTGAGGCTGTGGGTGATGTTGCCAACAGCCCGGCAGCGCTCAATGCCGCCTGCGCCATCGAGCTGATCCATGCTTATTCATTGGTGCACGACGACATGCCCTGCATGGACAACGACGTGCTGCGGCGCGGCAAACCCACGGTGCATGTGCAGTTTGGCGAAGCCCAAGCCCTGCTGGCCGGCGACGCCTTGCTGACCCTGGCTTTTGAAATGCTCACCCCACCAGACGGCAGCGTGCCGGCTGCAGTGCAAGCGGCCTGCGTGGCTCTGCTGGCCCGCGCATCGGGCTACCAAGGCATGGCCGGAGGCCAGGCGATCGATCTGGCCAGTGTGGGCCAACGCCTGAGTGAAGACCAGCTGCGACAGATGCACCGCCTCAAAACCGGTGCCGTGTTGTTGTGCAGTGTGCAGATGGGAGCGGCCTGTGTGCCGGGCGTGCCAGCCGAGGCGCATGCGGCTCTGACGCGTTTTGGCCAGGCTCTGGGTCTGGCCTTTCAGGTGGTGGACGATGTGCTGGATGTGACGGCCGATTCGGTCACGCTGGGTAAAACTGCGGGTAAGGACCAAGCTGCGGACAAGCCCACTTATGTCGCCCTGATGGGCCTGGACGCAGCCAAGGCCTATGCCGATGCATTGGCCGCACAAGCCATGCAGGCCCTGGCCGAGACCGGTTTGCCCGAGGCCCGCCTGGCTGCACTGCGAGGCCTGACTGCCATGGTGGTAGAAAGAGACAACTGACATGACCGATTTTCTCAAGAACATTGACAAGCCTGCCGACCTGCGTCTCCTGGCGCGTGCCGATTTGCCAGGCCTGGCTGACGAGTTGCGCCACTGCGTGCTCGACAACGTCTCCAAAACCGGTGGGCACCTCAGCTCCAACCTGGGCACCGTGGAGTTGACGGTGGCCTTGCATTACGTCTTCAACACGCCTGAAGACCGCATCGTCTGGGACGTGGGACACCAGACTTATCCTCACAAAATCCTCACCGGCCGCCGCGACCGCATGCCCACCCTGCGGCAGTTGGGGGGGCTGTCGGGCTTTCCGCGCCGCGACGAGAGCGAGTACGACACATTTGGCACGGCCCATTCGTCGACCAGCATCTCTGCGGCGCTGGGCATGGCTGTGGCTGCCCGTCAAAAAGGCGAATCGCGCCATTCGATTGCCGTGATTGGTGACGGTGCCATGACCGCGGGCATGGCCTTTGAAGCACTCAACAACGCGGGCGTTGAAGATTGCAAGCTGCTCGTGATCCTGAACGACAACGACATGTCGATCAGCCCACCGGTGGGGGCGCTCAACCGCTATCTGGCCCAACTGATGAGCGGGCGCTTTTATTCGGCGGCCAAGGCCGGGGCCAAGAGCATGCTCAAGAACGCACCGCCCTTGTTCGAGCTGGCCAAGCGTTTGGAAGAGCAGGCCAAAGGCATGGTGGTGCCTGCCACGCTGTTCGAGAAATTTGGCTTCAATTACATCGGCCCGATCGATGGACATGATCTGGAATCACTGATTCCGACCCTGGAAAACATCAAGCACCTCAATGGCCCGCAGTTTTTGCATGTGGTCACGAAAAAAGGGCAGGGCTATGACAAGGCCGAGGCCGATCCGGTGGCCTATCATGGCCCCGGCAAGTTCGACCCCAGCGTGGGCCTGTTGCCCGCGGTTGCCCCCGCCAAAACCACCTTCACGCAGGTGTTTGGCCAGTGGCTGTGCGACATGGCCGACAAAGACATGCGCTTGGTGGGCATCACGCCCGCCATGCGCGAGGGCTCGGGCATGGTGGCCTTTCACCAGCGCTTTCCCAAGCGTTACTACGACGTGGGCATTGCCGAGCAGCACGCTGTGACTTTTGCCGCCGGCATGGCCTGCGAGGGTCTCAAGCCCGTGGTGGCGATCTACTCCACTTTCCTGCAGCGCGGCTACGACCAGCTGATCCATGACGTGGCGCTGCAAAACCTGCCCGTCGTTTTCGCCTTGGACCGGGCGGGTCTGGTCGGTGCCGACGGGGCCACCCATGCGGGGGCCTACGACATCGCTTACATCCGCTGCATCCCCAACATGAGTCTGGCCTGCCCGGCCGACGAGCGCGAATGCCGTCAGCTGCTGAGCACCGCTTACGCACAAAACCACCCGGTGGCCGTGCGCTACCCGCGCGGTGCGGGTGTGGGCACCGATCCCGGGCGCGATCTGGACACCTTGCCCTTTGGCAAAGGGGAAGTGCGTCGGCATGGCGAAAAAGTGGCCATTCTGGTTTTTGGCACCTTGCTGACCCCGGCCCTGGAGGCTGCTGAAAAGCTCAACGCCACGGTGGTCAACATGCGCTGGGTCAAGCCGCTGGATGTCGAACTGCTGGCCCAAATTGCACAAAGTCACGAGCGCCTGGTGACGGTGGAAGAGGGGTGCATCATGGGCGGCGCAGGCAGCGCCGTGGCCGAGGCGCTGCAGACCCTCCAGATCATCCGGCCTGTTTTGCAGCTGGGTCTGCCGGATGAGTTCATCGAGCACGGTGACCCTGCCAAACTGCTGGCCTTGCAGGGCTTGGATGCCGCCGGCATCGAGCGCTCAGTGCAATTGCGCTGGCCTGCTTGAGTCGATTTCAGGGCAAGTTTGAATTCTTTTCAAGGCTATGTCCGAGTGACCAAAGCCCTTCCAATTTAAGGATTAAAAAAGGGTAAACCCGCACGGCTAGGGGCTGTTTCGCTTCCTACAATACGGCATCCGATAATTCCAAAAATCCTGATCGTCGGATGTTTGTTTTTTCAACAAGGAGTTCCTCATGGATCGTCGTTCCGTCATTAAAAACGCTGGCATTGCTGGTGTTTTGGCTGCTGGTGCTGCACCCGCTGTTCACGCCCAGGCCGCCATCCGCTGGCGCCTTGCCTCCAGCTTTCCTAAAGCGCTGGACACCATCTTCGGTGCCGCTGAAGTGTTTGCTGAAAAGGTCAACGCCATGTCCGGCGGCAAGTTTGTCGTCTCCGTCCATGCTGCGGGCGAATTGATGCCTGCGTTTGGTGTGGTGGATGGTGTGCAGCAAGGCACCGTGGAAGCGGCTCACACAGCCCCTTACTACTTCTTCGGCAAGGACGACACTTTCGCCCTGGGCACGGCCATTCCCTTCGGTTTGAACAGCCGCCAGCTCACCTCCTGGTTCTATGACGGCAACGGCATGAAGCTGTTCCGTGAGTTCTACGATAAGTACAACATCGTGAACTTCCCAGGCGGCAACACAGGCGCCCAGATGGGTGGCTGGTACCGCAAGGAAATCAAGACCTTGGACGACATCAAAGGTTTGAAGTTCCGTGTTGGCGGTTTCGCTGGCAAGGTTTTGACCCGCATGGGTGCTGTGCCCCAGAACATCCCTGGTGGCGAGATTTACCAGGCTCTGGAAAAAGGCACGATCGACGCCGTCGAGTGGGTCGGTCCTTATGACGACGAGAAGTTGGGCTTCCAAAAAGTCGCCAAGAACTACTACTACCCAGGCTTCTGGGAAGGCGGTGCACAGCTGGACTTCTACATTAACAAGACCGCTTTCAATGCCTTGTCCAAAGAAAACCAGGCCATTGTGGAAGCCGCTGCTTCTTACGCACACACCGAGATGCAAGCGCGTTACGACAACCGCAACCCCGCAGCGCTGCGTCGCTTGGTGGCCGGTGGTGTCAAGCTCTTGCCTTTCCCCAAGGTCGT
>CANHUM010000003.1 GCA_947463845.1 Comamonadaceae bacterium | reverse complement strand
CTCCAATGCCGGCCGCACGAAACTGGACACCAGCCGCACCGCATCGCGCGAGTTCAGGCGCTCCTTGATCTGACCCTGGAATTGCGGGTCGAGCACTTTGGCGCTCAGCACATAGCTGGCGCGGGCGAACACGTCTTCGGGCATGAGCTTGACGCCCTTGGGCAGCAAGCCGTGCAGCTCGATGAAACCCTTGACGGCGGTGAACAAGCCATCGCGCAAGCCACTGTCGTGCGTGCCACCTGCACTGGTGGGGATCAGGTTGACATAGCTCTCGCGCACAGGAGCGCCATCTTCGGTGAAGGCGACGGCCCATGAAGCGCCCTCACCTTCGGCAAAGCTTTCGCTGTTGCCGTCGGCAAATCCTTCGCCTTCAAACAACGGGATCACCGGATCGCCGTTGAGGGTTTGCGACAGGTAGTCGCGCAGACCGGCTTTGTATTGCCACTGCTGAGTTTCCTTGGTTTTTTCGTTCACCAAGGTCACCGTCACACCGGGCATGAGCACGGCTTTGCTGCGCAGCAGGTGCGTCAGCTCATTCATGGGCAAAGCGCTGGATTCAAAGTATTTGGCGTCCGGCCAGGCCCGCACGGTGGTGCCCTGCTTGCGGTCACCCTCGCCTGTGGCACGCTTGACCAGGGGCTCGGTCACATCGCCACCTGAAAACACCAAGGTGGCCACTTGACCTTCGCGGTAGCTGGTCGCTTCCAGCCGCTTGGACAGCGCATTGGTCACACTCACGCCCACGCCATGCAAACCCCCCGAGAAGCTGTAGGCACCGCCCTTGCCCTTGTCGAACTTCCCGCCCGCATGCAAGCGGGTGAACACCAGCTCAATCACCGGCGCGTTTTCTTCGGGGTGCAGACCAAAGGGGATGCCCCTGCCATCGTCTTCGATGCTGACCGAACCATCGGCGTGCAGGATGACTTTGATCTTCTTACCGTGGCCCGCCAGCGCCTCGTCGGCAGCGTTGTCCAGCACTTCCTGGATGATGTGCAGGGGGTTGTCGGTGCGGGTGTACATGCCCGGCCGTTGCTTGACGGGCTCGAGGCCCTTGAGGACACGAATCGAGCCTTCGGCGTACTCGTTGGATGTTTTGACAGTGGATTGGGAAGCCATGGTGGCGAATTGTAGTGGGATTTAAGGCGCAATACTGGATACAAATACAGTCAATACCCGCCTTTTCAATGGCGCCCGGTCTGCGCGCCGGTGGGTCGCAATCGCCAAGCCCATTGCGCGCCCCAGCCCACAGCTGACCCCACCACCCAGAAAACCGGTGCCACCCCCGCCACCGCTCCGGCAGCACCAAAGAGCATGGGCATGAGGACACTGGAAGCGTTGATGCTCATCAGGCGAAGACCCAATGCCTCCCCTTGTCGGTTGGCAGGGGTGATCTGGTGCAGGGTGCTCATGATCATGGGCTGGGCCGTGCCCAAAACCAGTCCCAGAAAAACAGAACACAAACCCATGGCCCATGGCGTTGGCATGAGGGGGTAAATCGCAAACAGCAAGGCTGTGCACCCCATGGAGCCGGTGATGATCTGGTGCTCTTTGACACGGCGCGAAATGAAGGGCAAGCACACTCTGATCAAGGCAGCGGCCACGGCGAATGCACCCAAAATCGTGCCCACGACCGATGCGCTGTAACCGCGCTCGTGACCCAAAACAGGCACGACAAAGGTGTGCACATCCCAGCAAGAAGACAGCAGCCAGTTGACACCCAACAAACGCTGCATCATCGGCTCGGCGAGCAAATCCATGGCACGCCGGGGCGCCAGCTCACCCGTGACCCGCGGGGCGTGCAGTTCGGGCACAGACCGAACCCAGAACCAGGTACTCAAGGGCAGCGCGGCCAGCAACAGGAAGGCCCACTGAAACCCCGTGACGTGGGCAGGCTCAGATCCGGCATAGTCGATGAGCAAACCGGCCAGAACCGGCCCCAGAAAGTTGGAAACGGCCGGCCCGATCGACAACCAGCTGAAGGCCACACGCAGTTGCTCCGGGTTTTGCGCCATGCGACCTACATGGCGCTGCAGCGCAATCACCGCCATGCCGGTGGCACCGCCCGTGGCCAAGGCGCTCAGGCAGAGGACCGGGAAAATTGGCCAGATGGCCGACAGACTGGCACCCACCGATGAGACGGCCACACTGATGAGCAGGGGCTTTTTGAGCCCTTCTCGGTCCACAAAACGCCCCGCAGGCAAGGCGAAAAACACTTGGGTCAGGGCAAACAAGGCCAGCAAAGCGCCCACCGCCAATGGGCTGTAGCCTTGCTTCAAGGCCAACAGCGGTGTGGCCATGCGCATGCCCGCCATGCAGGCATGCAAAAAAATCTGGCCCGTAATCAGTTGAGGGAGTGTCTTCATGTCATGTCACCCCCGAAAACTTTTGGCGAATCAGTGCTCGCTGCCGGGCAGCAAAGCCTGGGCCTCGGTCTCTGGCAGGGCATCGACCTGGCGCAAAGCGCGATTCATCACGTTGGTTCTGGTTTGGGCCTGATCCAGGGTGTTGAGCACGGTTTGGGTCTGGTTGCGGACCTTGTCCAGCACATCACCAAACTTGCCAAATTCGGTCTTGACCGCGCCCAGCACCTGCCAGACTTCACTGGAGCGCTTTTCGAGGGCCAGGGTTCTGAAACCCATTTGGAGAGCGTTGAGCATGGCCATCAGATTGGTGGGGCCCGCCAACGTGACGCGGTGGTCGCGCTGCAGGGTTTCCATCAGGCCGGGGCGACGCAGCACCTCGGCGTACAGACCTTCGGTGGGCAAGAACATGACCGCAAAGTCTGTGGTGTGTGGCGGCTCCAGATACTTCTCGGCAATCGACTTGGCTTCGAGCTTGATGCGGGCCTCCAGCGCCTTGGCGCAAAGCTCGGCCTGCACAGGGTCAGCGCGGCCTTGCGCTTCGAGCAGGCGCTCGTAGTCTTCATTGGGAAACTTCGCATCGATGGGCAACCACACAGGCTGGCCGCTGTCCGAGCGACCGGGCAGGCGAATCGCAAAGTCCACCCGGTTCTTGTCGCCTGGACGCGTGGCCACCTGCACCGCGTATTGTTCGGGCGTGAGCACCTGCTCCAGCAGCGAAGCCAATTGGGCCTCGCCAAACATGCCCCGGGTCTTGACGTTGGTCAGCAGGTGCTTGAGGTCGCCCACCCCCTGCGCCAGGTTGTGCATCTCGCCCAAGCCTTTGTGCACCTGCTCCAGGCGCTCGGCCACTTGCTTGAAACTCTCGCCCAGCCGAGCCTGCAACGTGGCTTGCAATTTTTCGTCCACGGTCTGGCGCATTTCGTCCAACTTGACCGCATTGCTTTGCTGCAACTGGGCCAACTGGGTTTCCATGGTGCCGCGCATCTCTGTCAAGCGACGAGCGTTGGCCTCAGACAGCGCATTGACCTGCTGGGCCAGGCTGTCGGTCAGGCTTTTTTGCAGCAAGGCCAACTGTTGGGCCAGCGCGTCAATCTGCTGGTTTTGCGTGCGGGTGGCTTCATGACTTTGCTGCAAGAGCGATTGCTGGAACAGCGTGAGCGTCTGCATGGCTTCTTGACGGCCTTGTACGCCCGACTGAGCGATCTCGGTGCGCAGCTCTCGCTCAAGACGGTCTGTTTGGGCCTGCAAAGCAGCAAACTGCTGTTGCTGCCAGGCTGTTTGCTCGGCCGCCCGCTCATCTTGTACATCCGAGGCTGCCGGGGGTCGTCGCAACAACCAAAGCAGCAGCAACAGATTCAGACCGCCCAGGGCCAACAGCACCCAGTCGCTCATGCAGGGGAGCCTGGCAGTGTGTTGAGCGGCGTCAGTGCCTGGCCACGGGTCAAATAGGCCACCAGGTTGTCGGCAGCCAGTTGGGCCATGGCCTTGCGAGTTTTGACCGTGGAGCTGGCGATGTGCGGCGTCAACACCACGTTAGAGACTTTCAGCAAATCGGGGTGCACCGAGGGCTCGCCCTCGAACACATCCAGACCCGCAGCGGCAATTTGTCCGGCAGCCAAGGCCTTGGCCAGCGCCGCATCGTCAACGATACCGCCGCGCGCGATGTTGACCAGCGTGGCCGTGGGCTTCATTTGTGACAATTCGGCTGCGCCAATGGTGTGGTGCGATTCTGCGCTGTAGGGCACGACCAGCATCACATGGTCGGCGGTCTGCAAGAGCGCTTGTTTGCTCACATAGGTGGCCTTGCACTGTGCTTCCAGCTCGGGGCTCAGCCTTGAGCGGTTGTGATAGATGACGTTCATGCCAAACCCATGCGCCGCGCGCCGGGCAATGCCTTGTCCGATGCGCCCCATGCCGATGATGCCCAGGGTCGAGCCATGCACCTCAGCACCCGCGAACATGTCGTAACTCCACTTTTTCCACAAACCGGCACGCAGGTAGAGCTCGCTCTCGGTCACGCGCCGGGCGGTGGCCATGAGCAAGGCAAAACCGAAATCGGCCGTGGTTTCGGTCAAAACGTCGGGCGTATTGCTGGCCACCACACCGGCTGCCGTCATGGCGGGGACATCAAAGTTGTTGTAACCCACGGCCATATTGGCAACGATGCGCAGCTGCGGGTTGGCCTGCAACAGCGCCGCATCGATGCGCTCGCTGCCGGTGGTCAAGGCGCCCACATGACCCTGCATGCGTTGGCTCAGTTCTGCCGGAGACCAGACCTCGTCGGCCTGGTTGCTGTGGACCTCAAACACCTGCGCCAGAGACTGCAGGACTTCGGGGAAGATGGCGCGGGCCACCAGGATGGAAGGTTTGGACATCATTTGAACCAGATAAAACTCATCACCACAAACAAGGGAATCAGAATGCCGCCCGACCAGAGCATGTAGCCAAAGAAACTGGGCATCTTGACGCCACGGTCTTCGGCGATGGCCTTGACCATCAAATTGGGCGCATTGCCAATGTAAGTGTTGGCACCCATGAATACGGCACCGGCCGAGATGGCCGCCAAGGTGGGGGCCAGGGTGGTCATCAAAACCTGCGGGTCACCGCCTGCAGTATTAAAAAACACCAAATAAGTGGGTGCGTTGTCAAGGAATGAGCTCAGAGCTCCCGTGATCCAGAAATACATCATCACGTCGGGGCTGCCATCGGGCTGGGTCACGGCCGAAACCACCGCACCAAATGGGCCATTCACGCCAGCCTTCAACATGGCAATGACAGGAATGATGGTCAGGAAAATACCTGCAAACAGCTTGGCCACCTCTTGCATCGGAGCCCAACCAAACTGGTTGTCTGCATGCACTTTGGCAGGCGTGATCATGAGCGACAAGAAAGTCACCGCTACCAGACCCACATCACGGACCACGCCAGGCAGACCAACGGCAGTGCCATAGATATCAAATGACACATCCGACTTCCACAAACCGCTCATCAGCACCAAGCCGACCACCACGGCCAACAAAGCAAAGTTGATACCGCCGTCAAAACCGATGGCCTTGGAGTCGGGCGTCGGATCTTTCGGCACAAGCTCTTCACGACGGTTGTAATACCAACTGTCCAGGAAGTAAAAAATGGTCAACAAGCTGCCCAATATGAACAATGTTTCCGGGAAGATGTGTTTGAGGGTCCAGAAGAAATCCACCCCCTTCAAAAAGCCCAAGAAAAGCGGAGGGTCGCCCAAAGGTGTCAGCGAACCGCCAGCGTTGGAGACGATGAAAATGAAAAACACCACCACATGCGCCACATGTTTGCGGTTGTCGTTGGCGCGGATCAGCGGACGGATGAGCAACATCGAAGCTCCAGTGGTGCCCATGAAACTGGCTAACACAGCGCCAATCCCCAGGATGGCCGTGTTCAATGCCGGGCTGCCATGCAGATTGCCCCGAATGAAAATGCCGCCAGACACAGTGAACAGTGCGGTCAGCAAAATGATGAAGGGTATGTATTCGGCAAAGAGGGCATGCACCATATTGACGCCCGCCATCGCTGGCCCAAACATCACACCAAAAGGCACCAAAAATGCCAAGCCCCAAGCAGCAGCCACTTTGCCGTAATGATGGTGCCAAAAATGCGGCACCAACAAAGGCATCAAGGCGATCGATAACAAAAGGCCCGCAAATGGCACCCCCCAGACAACCGACAACTGCGAACCGTCAAAATCGGCAGCAAAAGCCCCACTGGACATAACCAGCAACATTGGTAAAGCCAGCCAAGCGGTCCATCTCGTACCCAATAGCGTCATCAGTGCAACTCCTGTAGAAAGATAATGTATGTTACCGGGCGCTTTATTCCTTTTCAGACCACCGGGGATATTTCAAATACTTGTCGCAGGTAAGCCAGGTATTTTTCGTCGTCGCACATGCCCTTACCAGGTGAGTCCGACAGCTTGGCCACGGGCTGGCCATTGCAACGGGTCATTTTGATCACGATTTGCAGCGGCTCGTACCCCAGGTCGTTGGTCAGGTTGGTGCCTACACCAAAGGCCAGCTGACAGCGGCCCTGGAATTGCTTGAACAGCTCAATGGTGCGCGGAATGGTCAGGCTGTCACTGAAGATCAGCGTCTTGGTCTTGGGATCTACCCGGTTGTGCTGGTAATGCGCAATCATGCGCTCACCCCAAGTAAAAGGGTCGCCACTGTCGTGCCGGGCACCGTCGAACAACTTGCAAAAGTACAAATCAAAGTCTCGCAAGAAAGCGTTGAAACCGTACACGTCGCTCAGGGCAATGCCCAAATCGCCCCGGTATTCTTTGGCCCACGACTCGAAAGCAAAGACCTGGCTGTCACGCAAACGCGGACCCAGGGCTTGCGCGGCCTGCAGGTATTCGTGCGCCATGGTGCCCAGTGGCGTCAAGCCCAGCAAATAAGCGTAATAGACATTGCTGGTACCTGCAAACTGGCCGGTGGGACCCGTGCCCAGTCGAGCAGACAAGACCCGCAATACCTCTTCGTGCCAGGCGCGCGAGAAGCGGCGACGTGTGCCGTAATCGGCGATCTTGAGGGTTTCAAGACCAGATGCCTGCAATTGGGCAATCTTGGTGTCCAGGCGACGACGGCCCTCCATCAAATCGGGTACTTTTTGGGTGTTGCGAAAGAACACCTCGTTGACGATCGCCAACACCGGAATTTCGAACAGGATGGTGTGCAACCAGGGGCCCCGGATGGTGATGTCGATCTCGCCCGAGGCCAATGGCGACACCTCGACGCATTTTTCGTTCAGCTTGAACAGCCCCAGAAAATCCACAAAATCGCTTTTGATGAAGCGCAGCGAACGCAGGTAATGCAGCTCCGCTTCCTTGAAGCTCAAGCTGCACAAGGAGCGAATTTCTCGGCGAATCTCATCTGCAAACGGTGCCAGAGGCACCCCCGGGTTGCGGCACTTGAACTTGTATTCGACCTGCGCCCCAGGAAATTGGTGCAGCACGACCTGCATCATGGTGAACTTGTACAGGTCGGTGTCGAGCAGGCTGGTGATGATCATGGTGTGTGGTCTCTGGCGCTGGGGCCACTCGTCGTTGCCGGGCAGTGTAAGGGATACACCCCAACGCTGGCAGGTTTCAAGCCGGGCCCAAGCGGCCACTGGTCAGCATGAGCACCCGCTGCGCGTGCCGGGACAGGATGTTGTTTTGCTCGGCCACCAGCATGGCCACGCCTTCGCGTGCCAATTGCAGCAGCGCATCGCGCATGGCTGCCACCAAAACGGGGGCAATGCCCTCACAAGGCTCGTCCAGCAGCAACAGGCGCGGCGCCGTCATCAGTGTGCGGGCCAGCGCCAGCATTTGCTGTTCGCCGCCGCTCATCTGGCTGGCTGGCCGTTGCAACATGGTTTGCAGCTGGGGAAATAAAGACAGGATGCGCTCACAGCGCTGCGCGGGCGTATCCTGACCGATGGCGGCTGAAGCCGTTTGCGCGGCGATCCACAGGTTTTCTTTCACCGACAAGCCTGTGAACAAACGCCGGTCTTCGGCCACAAACCCCAGACCCGCACGGGCGCGACGGTGCGCGGGCCAATCCTCAATGGGCAAGCCTTGCCATTGGATGCGGCCTTGTACCCGGGGGCCGATACCGATCAAGCTTTGCAAAAGCGAGGATTTGCCCGCGCCGTTCAAGCCTTGAATCACAACCAGTTCACCCTCGCCCACCGACAGGTTGACATTGAACAAGGCTTGGGCTTGCCCGTACCAGGCATTGAGCCCTTCAACGCTGAGCATCGAGTAGGCCTTTCATGTCGAAATCGTTACCCAGATAGCGTTCGCGTACCTGCGGGTCTTGCGCCACCGCTTCGGGCAGGCCGTCGGCCACCCGGTGGCCCTGCATCAGCACCAGCACGCGGTCAGCCACGCCGAAGACGGCGTCCATGTTGTGTTCGGTGTAGAGCACCGTCACGCCTTGCCCCGCCACCTGACGCACCAGCGTCATCATGTCGACCCGCTCGGCCAACGCGAGCCCAGCAGCGGGCTCGTCCAGCAGCAACAAAGACGGGGCTGATGGAGCGCCATCGACGGCCACGGACTGGGGCAAGCCCGCCAGCGCCATGGCCAGTTCCAGACGCTTTTTTGCACCATAAGGCAATTCAGCCACGGTCGCATGCACATGGGCCTCCAAACCAGCTTGCACAGCCAACTGCCAAGCTCGCTCAGGCTGTCGCTGGTCCAGACGGTCCCACCAGCCCAGTGGCGGTCCATCGCGCAGCACCAACTGGATGTTTTGCAGCACCGTGAGCGCCTCAAAAGTTTGCGCCACCTGAAAGGTGCGGGCCACGCCCAAGCGCTGGCGCTCTGCAGGCGGTTTACCCAAAAGCGATTGACCATGCCACAGCACCTCGCCCGCCGTGGGCACTTGCTGGCCCGCCAGACAGGCGAAACAGGTCGACTTTCCTGCCCCATTGGGGCCAATCAAGGCCACACACTGGCCCGCAAACACCTCAAAGTCCACACCATCGAGTGCCCGCACCCCACCAAAATGCTTGGCCAGACCACGTACCTGAAGCGCCGGGGTGATTTTCGAATTCATGGGGTCTTCACCTTTGGCCGATACAGACGCTGATGCAAAAGCTGCACCCCACCCAATACACCGCTCGGGGCCAACACCATCACCAACATGATGACCAAGCCCAATACGCCGCGCCAATAATCCAGACCTTGCCCCAGTTCGGCTCCGCCCCAAATCAACAGCGCACTGCCCACAGCAGAGCCCCACAGTTGGTGCACACCGCCCAGCAAAATCACCAGCAAGGCATCCACCGACATGGCCACAGAAGCCACCGAAGGAAACACCGCCCCCTTGAACGCGGCCCACAAACCACCGGCCAGGCCTGCCAAGGTGGCACTGCCCACAAACACCTGATAACGCAAAGCCTGAACCGGCAAACCACTGGCCGCAGCCCGCAGCGGCGCGTCCCGCAAAGCCTGCAAAGCAGAGCCCCGGCTAGAACGGGTCACACGCGCCATGCCCACCACGGCCAACAGCATGAAGACGCACAGCGCTGCATCCCACACCGCCCGCAACTCGGGCGCGATCAAACGCAGGCCAATCAAACCGTTGTCGCCTCCCGTCAGCCCCACCCACTGCGTGGCCCCCGCCCAAATCATTTGCGCCAAAGCCAGAGACAACATGGCCAAATACACACCGCTGCTGCGCACCACCAAAGCGCCAAAGGCCAAGGCCACCGCCAGCGCCAGCGCCATGCCAGCCGCCAAAGCAACCCACAAACCCGCACCCCAGTGCAGGTGCGACAGCGCAGCACCATAGGCACCCAGCGCAAAAAAAGCCGCATGACCAAAGCTGACCAGCCCACCCAAAGCCATCATCCACTGCAGGCTCAGGCCAAACAGCATCATCACCATCACATCTTCGGCCAGGCTACGTCCATAGTCACCCTGCTTCCAGGCCAGCAAGGTCAAGCCGACAAAAGTCGCGACAAACAGTGCCCGACCCCATGCCGCCATTGGCCACAGCGAAAACACTGGCACGCTTTCCCGCTGCTCGGCATGCGAGGCTGAACCGGCCAGGCCCTGCGGCCGCCAGACCAGCACCACCGCCATGGTCAAAAACACCAGCACCAATGTGGCTTGCGGAAAAAAACTCAAGCCCAAAGCGTGGATCACGCCAATCAGCACCGCCGCCGCAAAAGCCCCGCCAATACTGCCCAGTCCGCCAGTGACCACCACCACAAAGGTCTCCACCACCACGTTCACATCCATTTGCAAATGCGCGGGTTCGCGCGGCAACTGCAGCGCCCCGGCCAAGCCCGCCAGGCCGCAGCCCAACATGACCACGCCCAACATGAGAGGTGCCGGGTTCACGCCCAGGGCGTCGAGCATTTCGCGGTCCTGGGTGGCGGCTTTCACGCGTTGGCCCCACAGGGTGCGCGTGAGCAAGAGGTGCAAGCCCAGCCAGACCAGCGGCCCCAGCACCAAAGTGAACAGTTGCCAGGTCGGGAAATACGACTCGCCCAACTGAATGGCACCCTTGAGGCCCGGAAAACGCGGCGCAAACACCTCTTCTGGACCAAAGTACCAGCGCATCGCATCGTGCAGCGCCAGCGTCAGACCAAAAGTGGCCACCAGTTGGTAGAGCTGCGGCGCATGGCGCATGCGCTTCAACAGCAACACTTCGGTCAGGGCCCCCAGCAAGGCGGCCACACCCGCGCCCATCAAGATCACCGCGCCATAGCCCCAGGCGGTGTTGGCCATGGCGGGCCACCAGTTCGTCACCGCATGCGCCGACCACAAAGCACCCAGCATGAAGAAACTGCCATGCGCGAAGTTGACGATCCGGGTCACACCAAAAATCAGCGTCAGCCCTGAGGCCATCAGGAACAAGGTGGTGGCGTGGCTCAGGCCATTGAGCAGTTGCAGCGCCAGTGCTTCGAATCCCAAATCAGGCCCTTGTCGTCAAGAAAACGTGAATCAAAAAAGCAGGTTTAAAAGACTTCAATCCACCCAGTGGGTGAAGTCCTGAGCGCTCACCCGCGTGGTCTGGAAGGTGTTGACCAGCGCCGCTTCGTCTGCATAGCCCAGCGCCATGCCACAGACCACCATCTCGTTGTCGCCCGCGCCCACATGGGGCAAGATGATTTTGGAAAAGCCGTTCCACGCGGCTTGTGGGCAGGTGTGCAAGCCACGCGAGCGGGCGGCCACCATGATGCTTTGCAAGAACATGCCGTAGTCCAGCAAACTGCCCCGACCCATGACTTTGTCGATCGTGAAGATGAGACCCACTGGCGCGTCAAAGAAGCGGAAATTCTTTTGGTGCTGGGCGTGCATCATGGCCTTGTCGCCTTTGCCAATGCCCAGCACACCGTACAGACCAAAACCGCACTCACGGCGGCGGTCAATGTAGGGACTGACCCATTTTTCGGGGTAATAGTCATACGCTTCGGCGTAGTCAGCGGCCAAAGCCGGGTTGGCACTGATGGCGTCGTGCGCCGCACAGGTTTTGGCCACCAACTCGTCGCGCTTGGCGCCTTGTAGGACATAGACTTTCCATGGCTGGGTATTGGTGCCGCTGGGCGCGCGGGCCGCAATGTCCAGCACCTCTTGCAACACACTGCGATCCACCGATTTGGGCAAATAAGCGCGGGCCGAAAAGCGGCTGAGGATGGCCGCATCCACGCTGGCGGGATCGTTCACGCGGGTGCTGACTTGAGGTCCGATGTGCATCATGTCAATGTCTCCAGAAAAGATTTGAGTGCGGCAGGCAAGGGCACCGGGCGACGGGTCTCGCGGTCCACATACACGTGCACAAAATGGCCCCGGGCGGCCGTCAGTTCTTCGCCTTGCGCGAACAGTCCCACCTCATAGCGAACGCTGGAGGTGCCCAACTTGGCCACGCGGATGCCTGCATCGATGGTTTGAGGGAAAGCCAGCGGCGCAAAGTAGAAACACTGGGTTTCGACCACCAGACCGATGGTGTTGCCCGCGTGGATGTCCAGCACGCCCTGCTCGATCAAGGTGGCGTTCACAGCGGTGTCAAACCAGCTGTAATACACCACGTTGTTCACATGACCATAGACGTCATTGTCCATCCAGCGGGTGCTGATGGCGCGAAAAGCCTTGTAGCTGCTGCGGGCGTCGGCCTGGGGTTTGACGGGCGTATTCATCGCCCGAGATTGTGCCAGCGTTGCCAATAGCCCAAAGCCACATCCCAGGTCTGCATTTGCACCTGCACCGTGGTCTCGATGTCGTGGCCATAGCCCCCACCCATGCACAGCACCACCGGCAGCCTGCGCTGCCAGGCCCAGTCCATCACCACCCGGTCACGCGCTTGCATGCCATCGGCTGTCAATTTGAGACGGCCCAGCCGGTCGCCCTCGTGCGGGTCAGCCCCAGCCAAGTAAATCACCAGATGCGGGTCAAAGCGGTCTTGCAGGGTCTGCAGCGCCTGGTGCAGGGCCGCCAAATAAGGCTCGTCGGTGCAGCCGTCCGGCAGGCCCACATCCAGATCGCTCGGCTCCTTGCGGAAGGGAAAGTTCTTCTCGCCGTGCAATGACAGCGTGAAAACGCTCGGGTCTTGGGCAAACACATGCGCGGTGCCATTGCCCTGGTGCACGTCCAAGTCAATGACAGCCACCTTCAACTTTTGCCGCTGGTGTCGCCAGGCCTCGGCCTGCATCAGGCGTGCGGTGACGGCAATGTCGTTGAACACACAAAAGCCCCCACCCTTGTGCGCATAAGCGTGGTGTGTACCGCCTGCCAGATTGCCTGCCACACCCTGGATCAACGCATCACGGGCAGCGGCCACTGTGGCCCCCACCGAGCGGCGGGCCCGCTCGGCCATGGCCGGGCTCCACGGAAAACCGATTTCGCGCTGCAAGGCAGCCTCCAGGGTGCCCGTGGCCACGCCCTGGATGTAAGCGGGCGTGTGCACCAGTGCCAACTCCCCGTCGCTGGCGGCCGGGGCCTCGCGCATGACGACGGCGGGCAGTTCTTGCGTCAAGCGGTCACGTAGACGGCTGTACTTTCGCATGGGAAAGCGGTGTCCCTCGGGCAAGGGCAAAACAAAATGGTCAGCGTAGTAGGCGTGCATGAAGGGGGTTCTGCAAGGGCCTCGATTCTAGAAAACCCTCTCTAAACTGAGTGGCCAGCAAGCCCATCCCCTTGCCAAGCTCAGTGGAAACCCTATACTTCAAACCATGCTGCACTGCAACAAAGTTGTATGGCTTCGGCCTGTTTCGGCGCAGTCTTCCTGAAAACCCACTTTTATTTGGAGCCCCTCATGATGACACCCGAACAAATCCTCGCATCGAACAAAGCCAACGTGGAAACCCTGTTTGGCCTGACCGCCAAAGCCTTCGAAGGCGTGGAGAAAATGGTCGAACTGAACTTGAGCGTGGCCAAGGCCGCCTTGGACGAGTCCGCCAACAGCACCCAAGCTGCCCTGAGCGTGAAAGATGCACAGGAATTGCTGGCGATGCAGGCCAACCTGTTTCAGCCTTTGGCAGAAAAAACCGCCGCCTACAGCCGTCACCTCTATGACATTGCTTCCGGCACTGGCCATGAGTTCACCAAGGCCTTCGAAGCGCAATCGGCTGCCGCACAAAAACAACTCGCCGCTTTGGTCGAGACCAGCACACAAAACGCACCTGCTGGCTCCGAGCAAGCTGTGGCGATGATGAAAGGTGCCCTGACAGCTGCCAACAGCGCTTATGAGTCGGTCCAAAAAGCGGTCAAACAAGCCACAGACATGGCCGAGTCCAATCTGGCGGCCATGACCCAAAACGTCGCTGCAGCCCCCAAAGCGGCCAGGAAGAAGTAATTCATGGCGCAGGCTTGGCCCATCAGGCCCGGCAGGTGCCTTTTTGCAAGTTGTCTCCTCGGATCTCTTTGAATTTCGTCTGGGAAACAGGGATCCCTTTCAGGGCTGATCGAAAGATCAGTCCTTTTTTTATCTGTCAACGACCAGACTCCAATGCGGCCAACCGCGCCTTGAGTGCGGGCAAGGCCTCTCGCATAGCGGCTCGGCCTGCCTCAATGGATCTCTGACGGGCTCCGAAATCGGCACTCCGGACCCCGGACAAAGCCGGACGAATCACCCAATCGGCCTCTTTGAGAGCCAACTGGTTGATGCTTTTGCCCATGATGGCAAAGGTCTGCATCAAGATCTGGAAGGTATCTCCCGATGGATTGCCCTCGGGATCGCTGGAAATGTCGACTGCGATGACGAAATTCGCGCCCATCTCCCGGGTTTGCCTCACGGGGACAGGGGCCACCAGACCCCCATCAACGAATTCGCGCTCGGCCACCTTCACCGGCTGAAACACACCCGGCACCGCACTGGACGCCCGGACTGCAGACCCTGTGTTGCCGCGCCTGAACGTAATGGCTTCGCCATTGCCCAAATCGGTGGCCACAATGCCCAAAGGAATTCGCATCTGCTCCAGACTCCGTCCTCCGACCTGGTTATTCACGAAGCGGGCCAAGGCCTCACCGCGCAAAGCCCCACGGTTCAAGATCGGGAGCATCCAGTCGGTGATGTCCGCCTCCTGCATGGTCTCCGCCACGCGCACCAATTCGGCCGGGGTTTTTCCACTGGCATAAAGCGCAGCGACCAGACTCCCAGCGGAAGTCCCCACCACATAGGCGGGTCTCAGGCCAGCCTCTTCCAGCACCTGAATCACTCCCACATGCGCAAATCCACGGGCAGCACCGCCCCCCAAGGCCAGACCAAGGCGTACCTCCTTGCGCTCCACACCGGGGACAACGGTACCGGAGCCCGCCTTTTCAATGGGCTGCAAACTGGTGCAAGCACTGAGCAGCAAGCCCAGGAAAATCAGACTCAGACGGGTCACCACGGGACGCAGCGGCCCAACGACGGACCTCAGACCCCATTGACTTTTTCTGCATTTGGTCACGAATGACATATTTCCTTTGGTGTTATTGATAATGATTCGCATTTGTTTTACAATCCTCCACATCATCAACCAACCTTCTTTCATGATGAACTTCAGTCGAACATTTCTGAGTTTGGCCTGCCTGATGACCACCGCTTCGGTCATCGCGCAAGACAAAGTCCTGAACATTTACTCTGCACGCCACTACCCCAGCGACGAAGTCATGTACAACGACTTCACCAAAGCCACGGGCATCAAAATCAACCGGGTGGACGCTGACGATGCCGGTATTCTCGCCCGACTGAGGTCAGAGGGCTCGGCCTCTCCCGCCGATGTGATCTTGTTGGTCGATGCGGCCCGCCTGTGGCGTGCCGAAGTCGATGGCCTGTTCCAGCCCATCAAATCCAAGGTGCTGGAAGACGCCATCCCTGCCAACCTGCGCGCCAAACCTGCGGACAACGGTGGCACCGCCTGGTTTGGTTTGTCGACCCGTGCACGTGTCATGGTTTACGACAAAGTCAAATTCAACAAGACCGACGTCGACAGTTATGAAAAACTGGCCGACCCCAAATTCAAAGGCAGTTTGTGCATCCGCAGCGGTTCGCACCCTTACAACCTGAGTCTGTTTGGCGCACTGAGCGAGCACATCGGCCCACAAAAAACAGAGGCCTGGCTCAAGAGCGTGGTCGACAACATGGCCCGCAGTCCGAAGGGCGGTGACACCGACCAGATCCGCGCCGTGGCAGCTGGCGAATGCGGCGTGGCCGTGACCAATTCCTACTACCTGGCCCGCCTGATGAGGTCGTCCAAACCGGAAGACCGTGCCGTGGCCGAAAAAGTCGGCGTGGTGTTCCCCAACCAAAGCAGCTGGGGCACCCACATGAACGTGGCCGGTGGTGCGGTGGCCCGCCATGCCAAAAACACCGACAACGCCATCAAGTTTCTCGAATACCTGGCCAGCCCCGCCGCGCAAAACCACTTTGCCAACGGCAACAACGAATGGCCAGCGGCCAAAGGTGTCAACTTTGACAACCCGGCCCTCAAATCCATGATCGGCAGCGGCTTCAAAAGCGAATTGCTCCCGGTCAGCGCCGTGGGCATGAACCAGATCAAGGTCCAGCAAATGCTCGACCGAGTCGGGTTCAAGTAATCAGCTCGCTGCCCGCAAAGTCAAACTGCGGCAACTTCCGCCACAGCGGCAGGCACTGCTGGCATGCGGATCAGGTGGTCAAAGGCGCTCAGGGCCGCCTTGGCACCCTCGCCTGCGGCGATCACGATCTGCTTGTAAGGCACCGTGGTGCAGTCCCCTGCGGCAAACACGCCGGGCACATTGGTGTGCCCTTTGGCGTCCACCACGATCTCGCCGAATTTGCTCAGGTCCACCGTGCCTTTGAGGAACTCGGTGTTGGGCACCAGGCCAATCTGCACAAACACGCCTTCGAGCTCGACCCAGTGGTCATCGCCTGTGGACCGGTCTTTGTAGCGGATACCGTTGACCTTGCCGTCGGCACCGGTGATTTCGGTGGTTTGGGCGTTGGTGTGGACCGTGACGTTGGGCAGGCTCTTGAGCTTGCTCACCAGCACCGCGTCGGCCTTGAGCTGGTCGGCGAATTCAAACACCGTGACATGCGCCACGATGCCGGCCAGGTCAATTGCCGCTTCAATGCCGGAGTTACCACCACCGATCACGGCGGTCCGCTTGCCCTTGAACAGCGGGCCGTCGCAATGCGGGCAATAGGCCACGCCCTTGTTTTTGTACTCGGCTTCGCCGGGCACATTGATATTGCGCCAGCGGGCACCGGTCGACAAAATCACCGAACGGGCCTTGAGGCTGGCGCCGTTGGCCATCTGCACTTCGATCAAACCGCCGGGCTGACTGGCGGGGATGATTTTGTCGGCACGCTGCAGGTTCATGATGTCCACCTCGTAGTGGCGCACCTGGGCTTCCAGAGCCGCTGCAAACTTGGGACCATCGGTTTCCAGCACCGAGATGTAGTTCTCGATCGCCATGGTGTCGTTGGTCTGACCGCCAAAACGCTCGGCGGCCACGCCCACGCGGATACCTTTGCGGGCTGCGTACACGGCAGCCGCCGCACCGGCCGGGCCACCGCCCACAACCAACACGTCAAAGGGGTCTTTGGCGCTGAGCTTGGCCGCGTCGCGTTCACCGGCGTTGGTGTCGAGCTTGGCCACGATTTCTTCCACCGACATGCGGCCCGAACCGAACACCTGGCCATTCAGGAACACCATGGGCACGGCCATGATCTGACGCGCTTCGACTTCGGCCTGGAAGGCGCCGCCTTCGATGACCACGGTCTTCACATGGGGGTTGACAATGGCCATGAGGGACAAGGCCTGCACCACGTCGGGGCAGTTGTGGCAGCTGAGTGACATGTAGACCTCGAAATTGAAGTTGCCTTCCAGCGCCTTGATGCTGTTGATCACGTCTTGCTCGACCTTCGGGGGGTGGCCGCCGGTCCAGAGCAAGGCCAACACCAGCGATGTGAATTCGTGGCCCAGCGGCAAACCCGCAAAACGCACCCCGGTGTTTTGACCCTCACGGGCCACCACAAAACTGGGCTTGCGGGCGTCCTCGCCCGAGGTGTCCAGCGTGACCTTGTCGGACAGGCCCACAATGGTTTCCAGCAGGCTTTTCATGTCGATGCCGGTCTCGCTGTCGTCCAGCGAAGCGATCAGGCGAATGGGCTGACGCAACAGGCCAAGGTATTGCTGCAATTGGGCTTTGAGGGTGTCGTCGAGCATGGTTTTCTCCTTGGGGGGCTGAACACGTTTCAGACCCCCGCTTGTGGCGAGGACCGGAACAAATTTGGGCGAAAGTCTTTGGGCGCAGCCCACGCCAGCTTGTGGACGGCATGGGCTGAACCCAAAGCCCTGTATGGCAGGGCCGTGCGGATTTAGATCTTGCCGACCAGATCGATGGAAGGAGCCAAAGTCTTGGCGCCTTCTTTCCACTTGGCGGGGCACACTTGGCCGGGGTTGGCGGCGGTGTACTGGGCAGCCTTGAGCTTGCGCAGGGTCTCGGACACGTCGCGTGCGATCTCGTTGGAGTGCACTTCGGCGGTCTTGATCATGCCTTCGGGGTTGAT
>CANHUM010000002.1 GCA_947463845.1 Comamonadaceae bacterium | reverse complement strand
GACACCACCGCTGTGCGATTCAACGACCGGCCCAGCCCCAATTTGTTTGTGGCCGGCGAAATGATGGCGGGCAATGTGCTGGGCAAGGGCTATACCGCCGGGGTAGGCATGACGATTGGCACGGCATTTGGCCGCATCGCGGGTGAGCAAGCGGCCAAAGCCGTGAAAGCCCAAAAGGAAGGAGCTTCCCATGCAAACGCTTGAAGCCCTGACGCGTGACGCTCGTGCCCTGGCGCTTGGCGAGTTGACAGCCCCGGAAGCCGAAGTGGCCCGTCAGATGCAAATTTGCAACGGTTGCCGTTATTGCGAAGGTTTTTGCGCGGTGTTTCCGGCCATGACGCGCCGCTTGGAATTTGGCAAGGCCGACATCCATTACATGGCCAATCTGTGCCACAACTGCGGCGCATGTTTGCATGCTTGCCAGTACGCACCGCCGCACGACTTTGCCATCAATGTGCCCAAAGCCATGGCCCAAGTGCGCGGCCAGACTTACGCCGATTACGCTTGGCCACCCGCTTTGGGCAGCTTGTACCAACGCAACGGTCTGACCTTGTCCGTAGCGCTCGCTTTGGGTTTGGCGCTGTTTTTGGCGTTGGCGATGCTGCGCCAAGGCACCTTGTGGGGGGCGCCAGTGGCAGGTGGCTTTTACGCGGTGTTTCCGCACAATTTGATGGTGAGCCTGTTTGCGCCCATCTTCTTGTTTGCGGTGTTGGCGCTGGCCCTCGGTGTTCGGCGCTTTTGGCGCGACGTGACGCCTGCCACCAGCGGTGCCGACCTGACGCCGCCTGCTGCGGCCGAGGCCGCGCACGCAGCCTTGCGCTTGAAGTACCTGGATGGTGGCCACGGAGAAGGGTGTCACAACGAAGACGACACATGGACACACGCCCGCCGGCGTTACCACCACCTGACGTTTTACGGCTTCATGCTGTGCTTTGCTGCGACCAGCGTGGCCACGCTCTACCACTATGTGCTGGACTGGCCTGCACCGTATGACCTGACGACTTTGCCCAAATTGCTGGGCGTCATCGGTGGGGTGAGTTTGACGGTAGGGGCCGCCGGTTTGTGGCGCTTGAACCTGCGCCGCCATCCCGAGCACGGTGATACTGCGCAAAAGGCCATGGACAGAGGCTTCATTGCCTTGCTGTTCCTGGTGAGCGTGACTGGATTGCTCTTATGGCTGGTGGGACCAACGGCTGCCATGCCTCTGATGTTGGCGCTGCATTTGGGAGCGGTCATGGCTTTGTTTTTGACCTTGCCCTATGGCAAGTTCGCGCACGGTGTTTTCCGCACGGCGGCATTGCTGCGCTTTGCCATCGAAAAGCGTCAACCCAATCGATTGGGACTGGGCGGCGAGTGAGTCGTGTGACGGCCAAGGCCCCTTGCGCCCTGTGATGCGCGATCAGTCTGGGCAGGCGCTGGCCGAATGGATCACGCCCCCGCCCAGGCACACCTCTCCGTCGTAAAGCACGGCGCTTTGGCCGGGTGTTACAGCCCATTGGTCTTCACTGAAGTCCAGCGCCAGGCCAGCTGGGTCATCGGCCAACACCACAGGACGGTACAGGCAGGGCGCATCGGCTTGCCGGTAGCGCGTTTTGGCCGCATAGGCACCAGGCGCTGGGGCCTGACCTGCGCACCAGCTCACATCGATCGCCTGCAGTTGAGGTGACAGCAACCAGGGGTGGTCGTGGCCTTGTACCACCCACAAGGTGTTGTTCGGGATGTCCTTACGGGCTACAAACCACGGCGTGTGTTCGCCGCCGCCTCGTTGTGCGCCTTTGGCCTTGATCCCGCCAATGCCGAGTCCTTGGCGCTGACCCAAGGTGTAAAAGCTCAAGCCCACATGCTGCCCAATCGTGCGGCCTGTCGGGTCCTTGATGGGACCGGGCTCTTTAGAGATGTAGCGGTTCAAGAATTCGCGGAAAGGCCGCTCCCCAATGAAGCAGATGCCCGTGGAGTCTTTCTTTTTGGCATTGGGCAGCCCAATGTTCTGCGCGATGCGGCGCACTTCGGTTTTGTGCAGTTCGCCTACCGGAAACAGGGTTTTGGACAGCTGCGCCTGGTTCAGGCGGTGCAAGAAATAGCTTTGGTCCTTGCTGGGATCCAGGCCCTTGAGCAGTTCAAAACGACCACTGACTGTGTTCTGCCGCACACGGGCATAGTGGCCGGTGGCGATTTTTTCGGCTCCCACGTGCATGGCGTGGTCCAGAAAAGACTTGAACTTGATCTCGGCATTGCACAGGATGTCCGGGTTGGGCGTACGCCCGGCCTGGTATTCGCGGACAAACTCCGAAAAAACCCGGTCTTTGTAATCGGCTGCAAAATTGATGTGTTCGATCTCGATGCCCAGCACATCGGCCACGGCAGCGGCATCGACGAAGTCGACGTTGGACGAACAGTATTCGCTGTCGTCATCGTCTTCCCAGTTCTTCATGAAGATGCCGATCACCTCGTGGCCCTGCTGTTTGAGCAGATGGGCGGTGACGGCGGAATCGACGCCGCCGGACAGGCCGACGACCACTCGCTTGAATTTAGACATGGCGGCATTATCCTTTGCTCTGCTGGGTCATGGCGAGGCGGTTGCTTACCCTGTTCGGGCGGATCGGGCTAATAATGGCCTCCCTTTGCTGTTGTAAGTCATGTTCAAAATCTGGGCCCTCAATTCAACCTTGCGAGCGCGTTGTGGCCAAACGCTCGCAAAGGTTTTCACCTTCACTCACCGTGGCTTGGCCATCGTGGGTGCCGTGGTGGCTGCCCTCTTGTTGTTGGTGTGGCTTCAGCCTCAGTGGTTGCATCCCGCTGAACAACGTTTGGCTGACTGGTTGCGTGAGCGCAGCGTTTTGACGACTTTGTGGCCCCAGAACACGGCCGAGAGAGTGGTTGCTGTGCATTTGCAAGATTTGCCACCTCAGCAAGCCTTGGTCGCCAATTGGTTGGCCCGCAAGTACCGGGTGGCACCCGAGCCTTTGGCCGCCTTGGTGGCCGAGGCTCACGAGCTCTCAAAAACCTCCAAATTGCCCGCGCACCTGATTTTGGCGGTCATGGCGACAGAGTCGAGATTCCACCCTTATGTGCAAAGCCAAGCCGGCGCACAAGGCTTGATGCAAGTGATGACGGGCATTCATGCCCAACGCTACGAGGCTTATGGCGGACGCTTGGCGGCATTTGACCCGATCACCAACTTGCGCGTCGGCGTGGCGGTACTGGCCGAAGCGATCAAGCTGCGGGGGGGCTCTTTGGAGGATGGACTGCTGTTTTATTTGGGCGGGTATGCCATGACCGAAGACAACGGTTACGTCACCAAGGTCCTGGCCGAACAGGCACGACTGGATGCCGTGGCTGCGGGCCAGCGCATTGCATGGGAGTGAGCTTTTGCCGGCTTGAGCTTCATGTCCGCTGAAAGAAAACAACGCTCATCGCTAAACCTGTGGCAATGACCATCCACCGCACCCATTGGATGGGCAAGCGTTTGGCCAAACGTGCGCCGACCCAACCTCCCGCCGTGGCCAAGACCATCATCCAGATGGCTTGAGGCCAAACAATGGCGCCTGCCAGCGCGAATGCCAGCACCGACAACAAGGACAGCACAAAGGAGTTGAGGTTTTTGAGTGCATTGACCGTGTTCAGTCTGGATTCACCCGTCAGTGTGTAAAGCGCCATGAGCAAAATTCCCAGTCCTCCGTTGAAGTAGCCGCCGTAAATGGCCACCCCCAGCAGCCCAGGCAGGCGCCACGCGGGGTGACCTTGTCCTGCGTTTCGTTTGCCCAAAACAGGTCCGGCAGCAAAAAGAACGGTAGCCAGCAACAAGAGCCAAGGCACAAGCCCTGAAAAAATCCGGGCAGGGGTCATCAGCAGCAAGCCTGCACCGATCACGCCGCCGACCGCGGCAACGATCACTTCTCGTTGGATCAGGGCCCTGGGCAAGGCCTGGAGTTCGGATCGAAAGCCCCAGGTGCTGCCCAGATAACCCGGACTGACCGCCATGGCGCTGGTCGCGTTGGCGGCAAGAGGGGGCACGCCCGCAAAGACCAGGGCCGGAAAAGTCAGGAAGCTCCCGCCACCGGCGATGGCATTGAGAACACCTGCGGCAAAGGCGGCGCCTCCTGTCAGCAGCCACAGGGCTTCGGTGGACCAGGCCGCGTTCATGGCGTCAGGGGCGACAAGTCGGCCACAGCCGAATCGGTGTGGATCACGCTCAGTGGAAAGCGCTGCCCTGCCAGGTGGTCTTCGATGCACCTCAGCACCAAGGGGCTGCGGTGTCGATCGGCGCTGTCTCTGATTTCTTGCGGCGTCATCCAGACCGTGCGAACGATGCCTGCATCCAGTTTAAGCTGAGGCTGCACCTCACCAATGTCCCCGCAAAAAGCCATGCGCACATAGGTAATGTCTTCGCCAGTTGCGGGCCTTTGAAACCGTGAGAGGTAAACCCCCACCAAGGCAGTCGGTGTGAAGGGCCTGGCCGTTTCTTCCAGGGTTTCGCGTGCACAACCCTCGGCGGGGGACTCTCCGGGATCGAGGTGGCCAGCCGGGTTGTTCAGCCGAAGCCCCTCCTGGGTGTGTTCTTCGATCAACAGGTAGCGGCCATCACGTTCGATGATGGCGGCCACGGTGACATTGGGTTTCCATCGGGTATCCATGACCCAGATTATCGGCGCTGCAGCGACCCGCGCATGGTTCAGGATCTTTTGTCAGCCAATGCAAGGTGTTGGGATGAAAATATCAGTATCGGCTGATGTTTGACGCTTTTTGGACTTGACCACAAGATCTTGGTTCAACCTGGGAAACGTAGACTTCGGTTAAGCTGGAACATTGGTCATTTTTTCGCTTGAGCGAGGAGACTTTCATGCAAACAGGCGATAACGCCCCCACGCCGCAGCGCATTGGCGTGCCGCGAGAGGTATTTCCCGGTGAAAAACGGGTGGCCACGGTCCCCGATGTGGTGGCCAAACTGGTCAAACTCGGCTTTGCCGTGGTTGTGGAGCAAGGTGCGGGCGACCTCGCCGACCTGTCTGATGCTGCTTTTCTTGAAGCCGGCGCGACCATCGCCCCCAACGCCGCGGCGCTGTGGAGCGGCAGCGACATCGTTTTCAAAGTACGCGCCCCCACGCCCGACGAAGTGGCGCTGATGCACGAAGGCCAGACGCTGATCGGCTTTTTGTGGCCCGCCCAAAACCCCGATTTGATGCAGCAGCTCGCGGCCAAAAAGGTCACGGCGCTGTCCATCGACGCTTTGCCCCGCACTTTGAGCCGCGCGCAAAAAATGGATGCACTGACCTCCATGGCCGGTGTCAGCGGTTACCGCGCTGTCGTTGAAGCGGCCAACGCCTTTGGCCGCTTCTTCAATGGCCAGATCACGGCAGCGGGCAAAGTGCCTCCCGCCAAGGTCTTCATCGCCGGTGCCGGTGTGGCCGGTTTAGCTGCGATTGGCGCGGCCGCCAGCTTGGGCGCCATCGTGCGTGCCAACGATACCCGTGCCGAAGTGGCCGACCAAGTCGTCTCGCTTGGTGGTGAGTTCGTCAAAGTGGACTACGAAGAAGAAGGCTCGGGCGGCGGCGGTTACGCCAAGGTCATGAGCGAAGGCTTTCAGGCTGCGCAGCGCGAGATGTACGCGCAGCAGGCCAAAGAATGCGACATCATCATCACCACCGCGCTGATTCCTGGCAAACCCGCCCCCCGCCTGATCACCGCCGAGATGGTGAAAAGCATGAAGCCCGGCAGCGTGATCGTGGACATGGCCGCCGAGCAAGGCGGCAACTGCGAGCTGACCGAGCCCGGCAAGGCCGTGGTCCAACATGGCGTGACCATTGTGGGTTACACCGACCTGGCTTCGCGCATGGCGCGCCAGTCGTCCACGCTGTACGGCACCAACCTGTTCCGCCTGACCGAAGAACTGTGCAAGACCAAGGATGGCGTGATCAACGTCAACATGGCCGACGACGCGATCCGGGGTCTGACGGTGATCAAGGACGGAGAGATCACTTGGCCTGCACCGCCGTTGCCCGCTGCGGCGGCGAAGCCGGCGGCCAAACCTGTGGCTGCCACCGAAAAGAAAAGCGCACACGGCCACGGCAGCAGTGGTCCCTTGCCCGCCAAAACGCTGGCGATCGTGTTCGGTCTGGGGGCGCTGGCCTTTTGGGCCATCGGCGCCTATGCGCCGGCGGCTTTCTTGGGCCACTTCACCGTGTTTGTGCTGGCCTGCTTCATCGGCTACATGGTGGTGTGGAATGTGACACCCGCCCTGCACACGCCGCTCATGAGTGTGACCAATGCCATCTCCAGCATCATCGTCATTGGCGCCTTGGTGCAGATTCTGCCGCCTGAGGCCGGCACCAATGGACGTCCCGACGCGCTCATCCAGTGGATGGCATTTGCCGGCATTGTGCTCACCGCCATCAACATGTTCGGTGGCTTTGCCGTCACCCGCCGCATGCTTGACATGTTCCGCAAGTAAGAAAGAAAAGAGACGCCTATGTCCTCCAGCCTGGCCACGGTCGCCTACCTCGGCGCCGCCATCCTCTTTATCCTCAGCCTGGGTGGTTTGTCCAACCCGGAATCGTCGCGTCGCGGCAATCTGTATGGCGTCATTGGCATGACGCTGGCGGTGCTCGCCACCATCTTTGGACCTCGTGTCGCGGCAGCCGGTATCCCCTGGATCATCGCGGCGTTGGTCATCGGTGGCGGCATTGGCCTGTATGCGGCCAAGACTGTCAAGATGACCCAGATGCCCGAGCTGGTGGCGCTGATGCACAGCTTGGTGGGCCTCGCAGCTTGCCTGGTGGGGTTTTCCAGCTATGTGGACACTTCCATTCAATACACCGGTGCCGAGAAGGTGATCCACGAGGTCGAGATTTACGTGGGCATTCTGATCGGTGCGGTCACCTTCTCGGGTTCGCTGATCGCGTTTGGCAAGCTCAACGGCAAGATCGGCGGCAAGCCGCTACTGCTGCCCGCTCGCCACTGGTTGAATCTGGTGGCGCTGCTGGTGGTGATCTGGTTAGGTGCTGAGTTTGCGCGCGCCGACAGCGTGGCCGCGGGCATGACGCCGTTGATCATCATGACAGTGATTGCACTGCTGTTTGGCATCCACATGGTGATGGCCATTGGCGGTGCCGACATGCCGGTGGTGGTGTCCATGCTCAACAGCTATTCCGGCTGGGCCGCTGCGGCCACCGGCTTCATGCTGGGCAACGACTTGCTGATCGTCACCGGCGCGCTGGTGGGTTCCTCGGGCGCCATCCTGAGCTACATCATGTGCAACGCGATGAACCGAAACTTTTTCAGCGTGATCGCGGGTGGTTTCGGTGGTGGTGCGCCCGCCGCGCCCAAGGCCGATGGCGCCGCTGCCGAGCAGCAAGGCGAGGTGGTGCCGGTGGCTGCCGCCGAGACCGCCGAGCTGTTGCGTGAAGCCAAGAGCGTGATCATCGTGCCAGGCTATGGCATGGCTGTCGCCCAGGCCCAACACACCGTCAACGAGATCGTCAAAACCCTGCGTGACAAGGGTGTGACGGTGCGTTTTGGCATCCACCCGGTGGCTGGCCGCATGCCGGGCCACATGAATGTGCTGCTGGCTGAAGCCAAGGTGCCCTACGACATCGTGCTGGAGATGGATGAGATCAATGACGATTTCCCTGACACCGATGTGGCCATGGTGATCGGGGCCAACGACATTGTGAACCCCGCCGCGCAAGACGACCCGACCAGCCCGATCGCCGGCATGCCGGTGCTCGAAGTCTGGAAGGCCCGCACCAGCATCGTCATGAAGCGCTCGATGGCCAGCGGTTACGCCGGTGTGGATAACCCGCTCTTTTACAAAGAGAACAACCGCATGTTGTTTGGTGATGCTAAAAAGATGCTCGACGAGGTGTTGGTGGCCCTGAAATCTTGAGCCCCCATCGCTCGTGTCCTCAAAAGGGGGTGAACATTGTTCACCCCCTTTTGTTTTTGGCGTAAACCCCGAGATGTTTTTCGTCAGCCAGATGTCAGTTTTAAGTTAGACTGAATTTCTGGAGAAACACTGATGATGAACCCCGTTTGGTTGAAAAGTTACCCTTCTGGCATACCGGCTGACATTGACTTCAGCCAGTACAGCTCATTGGTTGGCTTGCTCGAAGAGAGTTTTTCCAAATATGCCGATCGTTCCGCCTACAGCTTCATGGGCAAGGACATCAGCTTTGCCCAGACCGGCGAGGAAAGTCTGGCCTTGGCGGCCTACCTGCAGTCTTTGGGCCTGAGCAAGGGCGATCGCGTTGCCATCATGATGCCCAATGTGCCGCAATATCCAGTGACTGCTGCAGCCATTCTTCGAGCTGGTTTTGTGGTGGTGAACGTCAACCCCTTGTATACCGCCCGTGAGTTGGAGCACCAGCTCAAGGACTCGGGGGCCAAGGCGATTGTGATCATCGAGAATTTTGCTGCGACCCTTGAAAAATGCATCGCCCAGACCCCTGTGCAGCATGTGGTGCTGGCCGCCATGGGCGACCGCTTGGGTCTGATCAAAGGCAGTTTGGTCAACCATGTGGTGCGCCATGTCAAAAAAATGGTGCCTACCTTCAATTTGCCACAGGCCGTCCGCTTCAATGACGCCCTGAAAAAAGGTCGTCAGCTGGCTTTTCGAAAACCCGAACTGAATGCCGACGACATTGCGGTGCTGCAATACACCGGGGGCACCACGGGCGTCTCCAAGGGTGCTGTTCTTTTGCACCGCAACGTGATTGCCAATGTCTTGCAATCCGAGGCCTGGAACGAACCTGTCATGAAGCGCATCCCGGCTGGTCAGCAACCCACGTCGGTGTGCGCTTTGCCGCTGTACCACATCTTTGCGTTCACGGTGAACATGATGCTGGGTCTTCGCATGGGGGGTAAGACCATCCTCATCCCGAATCCGCGCGACTTGCCCGCTGTGCTCAAAGAATTGTCTCAACACACCTTCCACAGTTTTCCGGCAGTGAACACCTTGTTCAACGGCCTGGCCAACCACCCTGACTTTCACTCGGTCAATTGGTCCAATCTGAAGGTGTCTTTGGGCGGTGGTACCGCCGTCACGCCGAATGTGGCCAAGCTCTGGCTGGATAAAACCGGTTGTCCTATTTGTGAAGGTTATGGCTTGTCGGAGACCAGCCCTTCGGCCAGCTGCAACCCTACCACCAGCACCGAATTCACGGGCACCATTGGCGTGCCTTTGCCAGGAACCTGGATGAAACTGATCGATGACGATGGCGGGGATGTGACCGAGCCCGGGCAGCCCGGAGAGATCGCCATCAAGGGCCCACAGGTCATGGCGGGTTATTGGCAACGTCCTGACGAAACGGCCAAGGTCATGACGGCGGATGGTTTCTTCAAATCGGGTGATGTGGGAACCATGGATGAGCGGGGGTTTTTCAAAATCATCGACCGTAAAAAGGACATGATCCTGGTCAGTGGTTTCAATGTTTACCCCAATGAGGTGGAGGAGGTCGCGTCAGCTTGTCCGGGGGTGCTTGAATGCGCCGCGATTGGTGTGCCCGATGAAAAAACCGGCGAAACCGTGAAATTGGTGGTGGTCAGGAAAGACCCAGCGCTGACGCAGACCCAGATCATGGCTTATTGCCGAGACCACCTGACCGCTTACAAGCAGCCGCGGGTGATCGAGTTTCGCGATGAATTGCCCAAGACACCGGTGGGCAAGATTTTGCGGCGCGAACTTCGCAGCCCGGGTTAAGGGCTGCCGGCTGTCACGGGGTCTGGCCTGTTTATTTGAGCCAGCCGCGTCTGCGGAAATACCACATCGGCATCACGGCGCTGGCGACCATCAAACTCAGCGCAAACGGGTAGCCCCAGGTTTGAGACAACTCGGGCATGTACTGGAAATTCATGCCATAGAGGCTGGCGATCATGGTGGGAGGCAGCAGCGCCACGCTGGCCACCGAGAAAATCTTGATGATCTTGTTCTGGTTGATGTTGATGAAACCGACAGTGGCATCCATCAGGAAGTTGATCTTGTCGAACAAGAATGCCGTGTGCGAATCGAGCGAGTCGATGTCGCGCAGAATCTGGCGTGCTTCCTCAAACTGTTCAGCATTGAGCATTTTCGAGCGCATCATGAAGCTGACCGCGCGTCGCGTGTCCATCACGTTGCGGCGAATGCGGCCGTTCAGGTCTTCCTGGCGGGCAATGGCGCCAAGCACTTCGCCGGCCATGGCGTCGGTCACGTCGCCTGACAGCACTTTCTTGCCCGCAGTCTCCAGCTTGTCGTAAATGCCTTCGAGCGTGTCGGCCGAGTATTCGGCATCGGCATCAAACAGCTTGAGCAGCACTTCTTTGGCGTCTTCGATCAGGCCAGGAGCACGACGCGCACGCATGCGCAGCAGGCGGAACACCGGCACGTCTTCGTCATGGATAGAAAAGAGCACGCCTTGGCTTTTCAGGTCGGCGTTGTGTTGGTTCAGGATGAAGGCGCAGCGAACAGTTCTGGGCTCATCTTCGTCAGCGATCAGAAAATCGGAGCGGATGTGCAGCTCGCCATTGTCTTCTTCGTAAAAGCGAGCGGATTCCTCGATGTCCTCGTCCATCGCGTCTTCAGGAATAGACAATCCGAAATACTGTTTGATCCAGCGCTTTTCTTCCAGCGTGGGCGACTCCAGGTCGACCCAGATGGGTTGAAAGCGGGAGAGTTCTTCCAGCGACTCGATCTCTTCCTGAAAGAGTCGGCCGTTGACCAGTGTGAAGATGTTGAGCATGGCGAATCCAAAAATGGCCGGTTGCCAAAAGTTCAAAGGGGCAGCGAGGGGTTTCAGCGGCTTTCGAACGATGGGCAATTTGCTCAAGGCGTTCGAAAGCTACCAACTCGGGGTAGTTTCCACAGCAATGTGTCTCCAAAATGAATCGACGCATTATGGCACTTCATGGGCATCTTGTGATGTGAAAAAGGCCAGAATCTCTTCGGACCTGGCCATCACATCGGCGCGGCCCAAACTCATCAAGGCCTGGATGAAACCAGGCTCAAACAGCAGGTAGCTGGCCAATGCGGCGCCGCTCCCTTGCAAGGCTCCCAGTCCCTCCAGCACACGCAAGATGGGTTTGGGCAGCGCGTGCACATGTACCTGAGCGAGTTCATCCAGGGAAGCGCTGGGCTGCAGTGTCAGCACGTCGACCGAACGGAACGGCAGGCCAGCACGAACCGAGTCCGGCAGGGGGCGAAGCGACTGATTGATGCGTTTGATCTGCTCCACATCGGCTTCCAGCGTGTCATGGAAAACGCTGGCCATGGCGTGTCCTGCGATGGTGCCCAGTGACGGCCGACCGCTGGTACGGCAGGGCGCGCCGAAGCTGGCCCGCTGAGGCTGGCCCACGCCGATGGCCAATATGCGGTCTGCCCCCAACTGCACAGCTGCCGACAAAGGTGAGATTTGACGCATGGAGCCATCTCCGAAAAACTCCATCCCGCCATCGACCCAAAGTGGTGTGGCGGGGAAAATGAAGGGGATGGCACTGGAGGCCATCAGGTGTTCGATGGTGATGGGCTGTTGCTCGGCACGACGGCCGGGACGGCTCCACGGAATCGGCAAGCCGTCCTGGGTCTGGCAGAAAGTCCAGTGCACGCCACTGGAGTAACTCGACGCGGTGACGGCCAGGGCGCGGAGTATTCCTTTTTGCAGTGCAAGGTCGATGCGATCGAGCGCGATGGCTTTGTGCAGAGTGTTCACCAAAGCCAGACTGTCCATGGCGGCCGCCTTTTGTCTGGCGGATAAAACCAAGCCCAAGGCAGTTGCCCAGCGGCTGAAACGTGCCAAGGGGGTCTGGGGCAGTCGGTAAACCGCATCGGTACGGATATCCGCCCAAAACTGTGAGAGATCATCCAGCGCAGTCAGCCCTGCCAAGGCCCGACTGGCCAGAAAAGTCGCATTCAATGCGCCGGCAGAGGTGCCAGTGAGCACCTGAAATGGAAAGGCCCGCTTGGATTGTGGACCGCCCAGCAACTGCCCCATGGCCTGCAGGGCGCCAGCTTGGTAGGCCGTCCGGGCACCACCACCCATCAAGACCAGGCCGTTCAGCTGAGAGCGTTGAGACCCAGAAGTGGGTGCTGGCATTGTGGCGTTCAGGAGGGAGGGGTGCATGGCGTGTCAAAAGGCAAGCGGTGAGAGGCAGATTCTCGATCAACGCGAAGGCATATCCATGATCCACCGTTCCGCATGGCAGCCAGGTTTGTTGGGCAATTTTCTAACGGTCTGGACACAGACCCTGGTGGCTGAAGTGATGCCGCTTGAGCCTCACGGCACAGCCATGCGCATGGTCATGACCTTTTTTGGCTTGCGACTTGAGCGGGTGGACCTGCAGACCTTTGTTGGCAGCGTATTTCGGTGGGCATATGCTGTTCACGGCATTGCCTCAAGGGGTGGTTTTGGGGGTTGCCGGACTGGCAGACACTGCCAGCGATGAACATGCACCTCCATGACGCTGAACGGCAGAAGATTTGGCATGGTATCGACTTTGAACAACTCGAACGATAGCACCGAAATCTGTACACAGGGGCATTCCGGTAAGACTTTTCAGGTTTAGTTGAAGGACGTCTTGCTTTTGCAGGATGCGCGGCGCATAGTGGGGTTGAGCCACTCGGAAGGTGGTTTCTGAGCCCCGCCCCGGTGGGGCTTTTCCTACCCTGCATCTATGGAGGCGA
This sequence comes from Comamonadaceae bacterium, assembly GCA_947463845.1. Taxonomy (GTDB): domain Bacteria; phylum Pseudomonadota; class Gammaproteobacteria; order Burkholderiales; family Burkholderiaceae_C; genus Limnohabitans_A. The sequence goes on along the minus strand of CANHUM010000002.1, from coordinate 5,225 downwards.
CGACCATGAATCTCATCATCAGCGGACACCATCTGGAAGTGACCCCTGCTTTGCGTCAGTACGTCACGGGGAAACTCGATCGCATCACCCGACATTTTGATCAGGTGGTGGATGTGAAAGTGTTGCTGACGGTTGAAAAACAGAAGGAAAAAGAAAAACGCCAACGTGCGGAGTGCAATATCCATGTCAAGGGCAATGACCTTTTTGCCGAAAGTGCACATGAGGACCTTTATGCGGCGGTGGATGAACTGGTGGACAAGCTCGATCGTCAGGTGGTCAAGCACAAAGACCGGATCACCGATCACCAGCATGCGGCGCCCAAGCGCATGATGTAAGCCATCACTTGAGTCATGGGGCCGCCGCAAGCGGCCCTTTTTCATGGCTGTGCCGTATCCGAAATGCAACAAATTGATAAAAATGGCTTCAGCTCACACGCTTGCGGGTGCTCAGACCCGTTCGGGTGCATAATCCGGCCTCGACCATGAACCGACTCTCATCCATATTGCCTGTTGCCCAAGTTCTTGTGGGGGTGGAAGCCACCAGCAAGAAACGCGCATTTGAAGAGGCCGGGCTTCTCTTTGAGAATTTGCACGGTTTGTCGCGTGCACTGGTCACCGACAGCTTGTTTGCCCGGGAGCGCTTGGGCTCAACGGGCCTGGGTCATGGCGTGGCCATCCCTCATGGCCGCATCAAAGGCCTGAAAGCGCCCATGGCCGCTGTTTTTCAGTTGGCACAGCCGATTGGATTCGATGCGCCGGATGAACAACCGGTGAATTTGTTGATTTTCTTGCTGGTCCCTGAGGCGGCGACACAGAAGCATCTCGAAATCCTCTCTGAAATCGCCGAACTGCTCAGCGACACCGCCTTGCGTGAAAGCATCAAAAGCAGTACAGCCCAAACCGGTCTGCACCAATTGATTGCCCAGTGGCAATCTGCTCAGACTGCCTGACGTTTCCCATTTGCTGATTCCCTTGCGATGAAGCCTTCCGTCATCAGCGCCGATGTCCTTTTTGAGGACCATCGCAGCCAACTCAAATGGCAGTGGCTGGCTGGATTGGGGGCGTCTGAAAGGCGTTTTGATGAAGTCGCGGTGCGCGAAGCCAGATCAGGCGCGGACCTGGTGGGTTACCTGAACTACATCCACCCCTATCGCGTGCAGATTTTGGGGCCTCGCGAAGTGGCTTATCTGACCAGTGGCTCGGAGGACGATTGTGCCCGTCGCATTGCACGCATTGTGACGCTCGAGCCCCCGGTCCTGGTTCTGGCCGATGGCCAGACGGCCCCTGAGGCTTTGTTGGCCATGTGTGAGCGGGCCCAGATTCCCATGTTTTCTACAGAGCAGTCATCGGCATTCGTGATCGATGTTTTGCGCGCCTATTTGTCCAAGCATTTTGCTGACCGAACCACCATGCATGGTGTATTCATGGACATCTTGGGCATGGGTGTTCTGATCACCGGCGAGTCGGGGCTGGGCAAGAGTGAATTGGGTCTGGAGTTGATTTCCCGTGGCAATGGCCTGGTGGCTGACGATGCGGTCGATCTGTACCGCATCAACCAGACCACGATTGAGGCGCGTTGTCCCGATCTGCTGCAAAACCTGTTGGAAGTGCGTGGCATTGGCTTGCTGGACATCCGGGCCATTTTTGGCGAAACCGCCGTCCGCCGCAAGATGCGCCTGAAGTTGATCGTGCATTTGGTGCGACGCGAGACTCTGGAGCGAGATTACGAGCGCCTGCCCTCCGAGCCTTTGCGCCAGGATGTTCTTGGCATTCCCATCCAAAAAGTGGTGATTCAGGTGATGGCGGGTCGCAACATCGCCGTGTTGGTCGAAGCGGCTGTTCGCAATACCATCTTGCAAATGCGCGGGATTGATACCTACCAAGAGTTCATCGACCGACAGCGCCGCGCCATGGAGTAGGGCTTAGGCTTCAGCTTGGTCTTCGGTGAGGGCAGGGACTTTGCCTGCAGTGAGCGTACAGACTCAGGGCGTGGTCCGCGATTTCGAAGCCCTTGGCCTTGGCCACGGCATGCTGCCGGGCTTCAATTTCGGCATCGTAAAACTCCTCCACCCGGCCGCAATCGAGGCAGACCATGTGGTCATGGTGCTGACCTTGATTGAGCTCGTACACCGCTTTGCCGCTCTCGAAGTGATTGCGGCTCAAAATACCGGCTTGCTCAAACTGGGTCAAAACGCGGTAAACCGTGGCCAACCCGATATCGGCATTTTCATTCAGGAGTTGGCGAAACACATCTTCGGCTGACATGTGACGCATCGAGCCGCTTTGAAAAACCTCCAGAATTTTCAATCGGGGCAAGGTGGCTTTGAGGCCATTGCTTTTCAGTTCATCGATCTGGCTCATGGGTGACGTGTCCTGTATGGGGTGAGCGCTCGTTGTGAAAGCTGCCGCTACAATGACCCTGATCATATCGGCACCCATCCAACCATGACCGCAACCCCGACATTTTGCTTTTTCACCCGCTCGCTGGCCATCGGTCTTGTGGTCTTGGGTGTTGCCGGGTGCAGTGGATTTTCTGGCGGCGTCACCCGTGACACTTTCAAGCCCTATGTGCCGGAAGTGGTCCAAGGTAACTTCATCTCCAAAGAGCAGCGTCAGGTTTTGCGTCCTGGCATGGCACGTGTTCAGGTGCGTGAGATTTTGGGCACACCCCTGGTGGCCAGCCTCTTTCATGCAGACCGGTGGGACTATGCTTTCAGCATCCAACGGCAAGGTGTCGCACCTCAAAACTTCAGGCTGACGGTTCATTTCAAGGGTGATCTGCTCGATCGCATTGAAGGCGATGAATTGCCCAGCGAGTCTGAATTCGCCAGCCGCTTGATTAGGCCCAGGCCTACGGGCAAACTGCCGACCCTTCAAGCCAGCGAGGAAGAATTGAAAAAATTCACAGTTTCACCGGCACCCCAGTCTTCCAACCTGCCTGCAGCGACATTGCCGCGTGCATACCCGCCTTTGGAGCCCGCTCCGCGTTGAGCGGTTGATCGGGCGAGCCCAGCGCGGCGGATTTGTCTTTACTCCTGTTCAAGCTCCCTCATGACCACATCGAAACCATTGCCCATCACCATAGCGGGGGCCTCCGGCCGCATGGGGCACATGCTGATGGAAGCCATCATGGCCTCTGACGATTGCCGACTGGCAGGTGCGTTGGATATTGCATCCAGTCCCGCCATCGGTCAGGATGCTGGCCTGTCAATCGGAAAAGTCACGGGCGTCTCCATTACGGCCGATCTGCGGGCTGGTCTGCAAGGCGCGGCTTGCCTGATTGATTTCACCCGACCCGAGGGAACCCTGACACACCTGAAAGTCTGCCGTGAGTTGGGCGTCAAGGCGGTCATTGGCACGACGGGCTTCACCGATTCTCAAAAAGCCGAGATCGCTGATATAGCGCAAGACATGGCCATCGTCATGGCCCCGAACATGAGTGTGGGCGTGAACGTCACCCTCAAGCTTTTGCAAATGGCCGCGCAGGCCCTGTCCACCGGCTACGACATCGAGATCATTGAAGCCCACCACCGACACAAAGTCGACGCGCCCTCGGGGACGGCACTCAAAATGGGGGAGGTCATTGCCGAAGCCATTGGGCGTGATTTGAACGAATGTGCTGTTTATGAGCGTTTTGGGCATACGGGCGAACGTGATCCATCCACCATTGGTTTTTCGACCATTCGTGGTGGCGACATCGTGGGCGATCACACCGTGCTGTTTGCCGGTATGGGTGAGCGCATTGAGGTGACCCACAAGTCCTCCAGCCGCTCTACCTATGCTCAGGGCAGTCTGCGTGCGGTGCGTTTCCTTGCCAGCCGGGAACGTGGCCTGTTTGACATGTTTGATGTGTTGAACCTGCGCTGAAGCCCATCCACCGAAAGCCCCCATGAGACTGAACGACTTCTTGTTGCACAGCGACATCGTCAGTCTGACTCTGGCAGCCTTGCTCTTGATCCTGTCAGTGGGCAGCTGGGTGGTGATGGGCTGGAAATGGCGCTTGCTCTCGCGCGTGCACCAAGACGTGCCCCGCAGTGTGGCCGCTTTTTGGCAATCACCGGACTTTGAAGATGCGCGCCATCGCGTCGCCTTGTTTGACCGTGATGCTTGTGTGTTGCCATTGCTCGATGCGACTTTGCTGCCTTTGGGGGGCACTTTGGCATCTTCGGGTGATCGACATGATCAATTCACTCGGGTTTTGCGCGATGCCATGCAATCGGTGATTCGTCGGTTGCAATGGGGGCAGATCTGGTTGGCCACAGCCGGCGCGATTTCACCTTTCATCGGCTTGTTGGGCACGGTGTGGGGCATTTTCAATGCCCTGACGGGCCTGGCCGACGGCAGTCCATTCCGCATGGAAGACATTGCCGGGCCAGTGGGTGAGGCCTTGGTCATGACCGCTGCCGGCTTGGCCGTGGCCATTCCGGCGGTATTGGGCTACAACCTTTTGGGGCGTCGCATTGGCCACATCGAAGCAGAGCTTGAAGGGTTTGCGCACGATGTACGCGCCCTGCTTGCAGGGCATGGAGACTGAGACCAGATGGCCTGGGGTCGATTGTCCAGCCGCAAGACCGATGCGCCCATGAGCGATATCAATGTGACCCCTTTGGTGGACGTGATGTTGGTGTTGTTGGTGATTTTCATGGTCACAGCGCCTTTGATGACCAGCGCCATCCGCTTGGACTTGCCCCAGAGCGAAGGTGGGCAGCCGGGTTCTGGGGCCACATCTGTGGTCTTGGTGGTGGATGCTCAGGGTGCGCTTTACTTGAACGATCAGGTCATAACAGCGGACACCTTGCGGATGCATTTGACCCGTGTGGCCCGCCGCGATCCGCAAACTGAGCTGGAGTTGCGGGCCGATGCTTCGGTGCCCTATGGTCGGGTGGTGGAAGCCATGGGCTTGGCCCAAAAAGCAGGGCTGACCAAAATTGGGTTTGTGGCCCAGTTGGCTGAGCCTTGATACAGCCGGTTTCGGCGTGTGCCAAGCCATCAGTTCGCGCTGACTCAGCCTCTACAATTTAGCCCTATGCAAGACAAGTACAACCACCTCGAAGTCGAACCCGCAGCCCAGGCCCGCTGGAAGGCCCGCGATGCCTACCGCGTCACCGAAGACGCCAGCAAAAAGAAGTTCTACGCCTGCTCCATGCTGCCATACCCCAGCGGCAAGCTGCACATGGGCCATGTGCGCAACTACACCATCAACGACATGCTCACGCGCAGCCTGCG
>CANHUM010000001.1 GCA_947463845.1 Comamonadaceae bacterium | reverse complement strand
GGTTTTTGGTTATTTGGGCGGTGAGAATCTCGTCAAGGATTTCATGCTGGCCTTGGACCTGTCGCCTTTGCAATTCCTGCTGTTGTCTCAGTTCTTGATTTTTATCTTGGGATGGCCTTTGGAGTGGAGCGAGATCATCATCATCTTCGTGCCCATCTTCTTGCCATTGCTGCCTTTGTATGGCATCGACCCGATCTTGTTCGGCATCTTGATTGCCGTGAACCTGCAGACCGCTTTCTTGACCCCGCCCATGGCGATGTCGGCCTATTACCTGAAAGGGGTTGCACCCAAGAGTCTGCAGTTGAACACCATCTTCAAAGGGTGCATGCCTTTTGTATACATCATTTTGTTCACACTGGCCATGACCTATGTCTTCCCCGCCATGGTGACCTATTTGCCAGAGGTGTTCTTCGATCAGTCGGTTGAGATGGAGCGTGACCCCAACGATGAGTCGGTGGTCAACCCTGATTTCTTCAAGCAGCAGTGATGAGCGCCAGCCCCCTTAACGTGTCGGAACTCACGGTATTGCAAATCCGTGAGCATCTGATCAGCGGCCAGGAGACGGTGGAAGAATTCACCGTCAAACTGGGTCAGTTTGTGGATGCTGCCGATGCCAAGATTCACGCCTTCGTGCATCGCGATGACAGGGTGGTGGCGTTGCAGGCTGACAATCTGCTGCGCGACCGCACGGCTGGCCATTTGCCGGGCCCTTTGTACGGTGTGCCGGTGGCGGTCAAGGACATCATCGACACCATGGACTTTCCCACCGAATATGGCAGCCCTATCCACAAGGGCCGCTACTCGGTGGGCGATGCCACGGTGGTGTCGCGCTTGCGCGCGGCAGGGGCTGTGATCTTCGGCAAAACCGTGACCACGGAATTTGCCACCACCCACCCGGGGCCAACCTGTAACCCGCACAACACGGCGCACACGCCGGGCGGCTCGTCCAGCGGCTCAGCTGCTGCCGTGGCCGCCGGCATGGTCCCCGTGGCGCTGGGCACCCAAACCAACGGCTCGGTGATTCGCCCAGCCTCGTATTGCGGGGTCTATGCTTATAAACCCTCACGTGGGCTGGTGCCCCGCACCGGGGTGCTTGACCAGTCCCCTTCACTCGACGAAGTGGGCGTGTTTGCCCGCAACCTCGAAGACATCGCTTGGGTGGCCGAAATTTTGACGGGCGACGACGGCCACGATGCCGCCACCGCACGCCAGGCCCCACGTCGTTTGTACGACGTGGCCGTTTCTGAGCCGCCTCTGCCGCCTAAGTTTTGCTTTGTCAAAACACCTTGGTGGGACCAGGTCGACCCCGAAGCCCGCGAAGCTTACGAGGCTTTCGTGGACCACTTGGGTGACTGCGTGACACACGCGGCCTTGCCAGACATCGTGCGCAATGTGGCGCCTTGGCTGGCCACCGTCAACGAGTCCGAGCTGGCGTTTTGCCTCCAAAAGGAATGGCTTCACAGCCGCGCGCAGTTGAGCGAGCCACTGCAAGCGCGCATCGACAAAGCCATGACCCTACCGGTCACCGATTACCTGGTGGCCAAAGACCGCCAGTTCCACGTCATGAATGCTTTTGACGAGTACTTCGCCACTTATGACGTCATTTTGTGTCCGGCCGCGCTGGGCACTGCCCCTGTGGGGCTGGAATCGACGGGCAACCCGATCATGCAAACCACCTGGAGTTTTGCCGGACTGCCCAGCCTCAACTTGCCGCTGATGAACCTGTCCAATGGCTTGCCATTGGGCGTACAGGCCGTTGGCGCTCACCAAAACGATGCCCGCTTGCTGCGCTCTGCGCGTTGGCTGGTGGCTGAATTTGTCAAAAGGAATCTGGCATGAAATCGCTTGAACGCTTCACCGGCCTCGTGGGCCTTGCCTTGATGGCAGCATTCCTGCTGCCCTACATTTTCAAGTTGCCTCAACTGGACATCACCCTCATCTTGCTGGGTGGCTTAGGCTTGGCTGTGTTTGATTATTTCTCTTCGGGCAAGGGCGACAAGTCTGAATGATCCTCGGTTTTCTGCCAGGCCTTGGCTTTGGCCAGGTCTGAGTCAGATTGCTGCGGATTGTGGAGAATTCTTGTCAAGGGCACTGGGCAGTTTGATTTCTCGAAAACCACACCTCACCGAATCTCGCGGACCTTTGACAAGGTCGGTCACGGTGGTCAATGAACTGGGTGAGCGATCGGCATCACAGATTCCTGCCGAGCGTGCGCTCACCCTCTACCTGGACAAAAAAGAACTGGTCACCTTGATGACCTTGGGCGCAGCGCCAGAGTGGTTGGCCCTTGGATTTTTGAGGAATCAGAACCTGATTACATCGGTGGACCAGATTGAATCCATCACGGTGGACTGGAGTATCGGTGAGGGTGAAGTGGGTGAACCGGGCGTGGCTGCTGTCAAAAGCCGGTTGGATGCCGATTTGACGGTGCCCCCAAGTGCAGATCGTGTGGTGACCACGGGTTGCGGCCAAGGCAGTGTCTTTGGTGATTTGATGCAGCACATTGACCGCATTCAGCTGCCGCCAGCCCAAGTCACGCAAGCCGAGTTGTATGGCCTGGTCAATGCCATCCGCTTGCAGGAAACGACCTACAAATCATCGGGTTCGGTCCACGCTTGCGCCTTGTTTCAGGGCGAAGAAATGTTGATGTTTGTGGAAGATGTGGGGCGCCACAACGCGGTCGACACCATCGCTGGATGGATGTGGATGCACGATGTGCGCGGTGAGGACAAGGTGTTCTACACCACGGGGCGCCTGACCAGTGAAATGGTCATCAAATCCGCCCAGATGGGCGTGCCAGTGATCGTCTCGCGCAGTGGCATCACGCAGATGGGCCGCGATCTTGCTGAACGACTGGGTTTGTGTGCCATTGGCCGAGCCACACACAAACGCTTTTTGTGTTTCAGCGCACCTGAGCGCCTGATCTGGCAACCCGAGCTGAACAAGTCGCCCAGCTGAAAGCATCCTGTGTGCTTTCAGCCGAAAGCACACCTCAGCCGTGGATGAACTTGGGTGAGCGCTTGTTCAGAAACGCGTCCATGCCTTCTTTTTGATCGGCGGTTGCAAACAGGCCGTGGAACAGGCGGCGCTCGAACATCACGCCGTCAGACAGGCCGCTCTCAAAGGCACGGTTGACGCTTTCCTTGGCCGCCATGGTGGCCAGCTGGCCATAGCTGCAAATCATCAAGGCCGCGCCGAGTGCTTCCTCCATCAGTTTGTCCAAAGGCACCACGCGGCTGACCAAACCGCCGCGCTCGGCCTCGGCCGCGTCCATCATGCGCCCGGTGAGCACCAGGTCCATGGCCTTGGATTTGCCCATAGCCCGAGGCAGACGCTGCGTGCCGCCTGCGCCAGGGATGATGCCGATTTTGATTTCCGGTTGGCCAAACTTGGCGTTGTCCGCCGCGATGATGAAGTCGCACAGCATGGCCAGCTCGCAACCGCCGCCCAGTGCGAAGCCACTGACTGCGGCGATCACGGGTTTGCGGATGCTGCGGATGGTTTCCCAGTTGCGCGTGATGAAGTCATTTTTATAGACCTCATGAAAGTTGTATTTGGCCATTGCGGCGATGTCGGCACCCGCGGCAAACGCTTTTTCGCTGCCGGTGATGATGATGCAGCCAATGGCTTCGTCGGCGTCGAAGGTTTTCAGGGCGGTGCCCAATTCGTCCATGAGGGGCCCATTCAAGGCGTTGAGTGCCTTGGGGCGGTTGAGGGTGATGATGCCGACTTGGCCGCCTTCGGTACGGACTTCGATGTTTTCGTAGCTCAAGATCTTCTCCAAAAAAGATGGGGTTGCACAGGTTCACTATAACCAACGGTGCTTGACCTGGCCTGTCAACTCAGGCACTGGCATGCGGGAAAACATTAACCAACCGGGCGGTCGGTTAATGTTACATTCACGGATTCAGGAGAGATCAGATGACCGAATCCCCCCAGTCGGTGTTGTATGAAGTGCGAGGCGCGGTGGCGCTGGTCACCCTCAACCGTCCGCAAGCCCTCAACAGTTTCACCCGCGAAATGCACCAGGCGCTGTGAGCCGCTTTGGACCAGGCCGAGGCCAATCCAGCAGTGCGTGCTTTGGTTTTGACGGGTGCTGGACGGGGATTCTGTGCGGGTCTGGATTTGTCCGAACTCGATTTCACGCCCGGCCCTGGCTTGCTCGAACGTGCGGACCCCGGACCGGTCATCCAGGAGGCCTTCAACCCGACCACGCGACGCTTGCAGTCACTGCGCATGCCGGTCATCTGCGCCGTGAATGGCGTGGCCGCTGGTGCAGGCGCTTCGGTGGCCATGGCCTGCGACATCACCATTGCCGCACCCACGGCCAGTTTTGTTCAGGCGTTCAGCAAGATCGGCCTGATTCCGGACGCAGGCGGTAGTTGGCTGCTGGTCGAGCGTCTGGGGCTGCCCAGAGCCATGGCGCTGGCCATGACCGGCGACAAGTTGTCTGCAGACAAGGCCAAGGAGTGGGGCTTGATCTGGGACGTGGCCGAAGACTGTGTGGGCGCTGCGCTCGAGATGGCTGACAAACTGGCAGTGATGCCCACCAAGGCTTTGGTGGCCACCCGCCACTTGCTGCGCGACGCGGGCACCCGTTCGCTGGCGGCGCACCTGGATGTAGAGCGAGACACCCAATCGGCCCTGGGCAAAACCCACGACTACATGGAAGGCGTGAACGCTTTCCTGCAAAAACGTGTACCCGAATTCAAAGGCCAATGATGAACGACCCCAAAACTTTGGCGCGCCTTGTGGGCGACACCATGTTCGCGGTGGATGTGGCCTCCAAGGACACCATGGGCATGGAGCTGCTGGTTTGCGAACCGGGCCGTGCCGTGATGCGCATGACCGTCAAGGCGCTGCACCTGAACGGCCACAAGATCTGCCATGGCGGCTTCATTTTCACCCTGGCTGACTCGACCTTTGCCTTTGCCTGCAACAGTTACAACAAAAACGCAGTGGCAGCCGGTTGCAGCATCGAATTTCTCAAGCCCGGTAAGTTGGGTGATGTGCTGACCTGCGAAGGTCTGGAGCAAGCGCTCAGCGGTCGTCATGGTATCTACGACATGAAAGTCACCAACCAGAACGGCGAGGTGGTCGCGATGTTCCGTGGCAAAAGTGCGCAAATAGCGGGTACTGTGGTACCAGAATAAATCCAACCCGTGGGTCAGGTGTTCAGCCCAGGTCCCAGCCGAACAAGTGGAGTGCATGCATGAGTCAAAAAACCTTCCCTCTGGAGCCGATTGAAAAGGCCAGCATCGACGAGATGCGCAGTCTTCAGCTCAAGCGTTTGCAGCAAACCCTGCACCACGCTTACGCCAACTCTCCGGTGTACCGTGCCAAGTTTGACGCAGCGGGCGTGCATCCCGACGACTGCAAGACCTTGGCCGACATTGCCAAGTTTCCGTTCACGACCAAGTCGGATCTGCGCGACAGCTACCCCTTTGGCATGTTTGCAGTGCCACGCGAAAACTGCGCCCGCATCCATGCGTCCAGCGGTACCACCGGCAAACCCACGGTGGTGGGCTATACCCTCAAAGACATTGATACCTGGTCCACCGTCGTGGCCCGCAGCATCCGCGCAGGCGGTGCCAAGCCCGGTGACATGGTGCATGTGAGCTATGGCTATGGCCTGTTCACCGGCGGCATGGGCGCGCACTATGGAGCCGAAAAGCTGGGTCTCACGGTGGTGCCTTTTGGCGGTGGCCAGACCGAGCGTCAGGTGCAGCTGATTCAGGATTTCAAGCCCCACATCATCATGGTCACGCCCAGCTACATGCTGGCGATTGCCGATGAGTTTGAGCGCCAAGGCATCGATCCCAAGAGCAGCTCGCTTCGGATTGGCATTTTCGGGGCCGAGCCCTGGACCAACGACATGCGTCGCGCCATCGAAAAGCGCATGAACATGGATGCGGTGGACATCTATGGCCTGTCCGAAGTCATGGGCCCGGGTGTGGCCAGCGAATGCATTGAAACGAAAGACGGTCCAACCATCTGGGAAGACCATTTCTATCCCGAGATCATCAACCCCGACACGGGCGAGCCCGTGGCCGACGGCGAGATGGGCGAGCTGGTGTTCACCAGCCTGACCAAGGAAGCGCTGCCCATCATCCGCTACCGCACACGTGACCTCACGCGCTTGTTGCCGGGCTCCGCACGTCCGAGCATGCGCCGCATGGAAAAAATCACGGGCCGTAGCGATGACATGATGATCATCCGTGGCGTGAACGTGTTTCCCAGCCAGATCGAAGAGCTGATCTTGAAGCGCAGCGAGTTGGCTCCGCATTACCAGTGTGTACTGACGCGGGAGGGCCCGATGGACGATCTGAAAGTGCTGATCGAAACCAAGCCCGGCGTGTCTCCTGAGAGCATCGAGGCCCGCGCTGCCGCCAAGCAGCTGCAGCACGAAATCAAGGTCTACATTGGTTCCAGCGTGGCCATCGAACTCAAGGCTGAAGGCGGTATCGAGCGCAGCCAGGGCAAGGCCAAGCGTGTGGTGGATTTGCGTGGCAAGTAAGCCCCGGGGCTCTCTGCACAACGCGCATCAGTCGCTCAGCCGGGTGCTTGCGCTTGGGGGCAGGTGACTTGCAGTCTTTCATGGAGGCCGTCAGGGCTGAGCCGCATGGCACTGAGGCAGCCACCCCACACACAGCCTGAATCGAGAGCCCAGACATCGCTGCGCGCAGGTTGCTTCAAGGTGGACCAATGGCCGAAAGCAACGGTGACGCCCGCTGTGCGACGCCCTGGCACCTCAAACCATGGCATGAAGCCCGTGGGGGCGCTGGAAGCGCCTTCTTTGGTGTTGAACTCCATCTCTCCGCTGGGGCTGCAAAAACGCAGCCGGGTCAATGCATTGACCACCACGCGCAGGCGATCGACGCCTTTGAGGTCGTCGTGCCAGGCCGCAGGGCTGTTGCCATACATCTGACCTAGAAATTCATGCCAATCGGGATCTCGCAGGACCGTTTCCACTTCATGGGCCAGGGCCAATGTCTGCGTGACTGACCAAGATGGCAAGACGCCAGCATGCACCGACAGCACACCATCGGACCAGAGTGCCAGAGCTTGCTGCCGAAGCCATGCAAGACATGCTGCACGGTCACTGGCTTGGAGAACCTCGTCCAAGGTGTCCGTGGAGCCGCTGCGCCTGATACCGCTGGCCACAGCCAAGCCATGCAGGTCATGGTTGCCCAAAACGCATTGGACGCTGCCGTCCAAAGCCATGAGCCGTCGCAGGACCGCCAAAGAGGACGGCCCTCGGTTGATCAGGTCACCCAAGACCACCAACCGATCCCGACTGGGTGAAAAGTCGATCATTTCAAGCAAGCGCCCCAAAGGCTCATCGCAGCCCTGAATATCACCGACCCAATAAGATGCCATATGTGCGAATCATTCTGAATGGAAAATGAATGGACCGATTATGAGGGAAGTGAAAGTCTGGAGTAATTCCATGCAGTTTCGGTTAAATGGATGACAATACTTGCTTAAATGAATTGATTTTGCGGTATATTGAGGCTTTATTCATTTTGGGGAATCACCATGACTCAGTCCTATAAAGAACTCTTGCAACAGCGCGAGGCCCTCGAATTGGCCATTGCTCAAGCGCGACAAAATGAAATTTCTGCGGCAGTGACCAAAGTCCGTGAATTGGTCGCAGAGTTTGGCCTGACCGTGCAAGATATTTTCCCAGGTCGTGCCAGCAAGGGGGGCGGTGCCAAATCCGCGAGCAAAGTCGCTGCCAAATACCGTGATCCCGCAACGGGCCAAACCTGGACAGGCCGTGGTAAAGCGCCAAAATGGATCGAAGGGCGCGACCGCACGCCTTTCCTGATTGCCTGATCTGTTTGACAGCACTTTTTGATCAGAATCTGATATTTTCTGGTTGTACATCCAAAACCCCGTTGCGACGGGGTTTTTTAATGGTTGAAAACCAACTCGGCCTGCTTTCACGGGGTTGGTCATTCGAGATTGCTCATGCGCATGGAATGCGCCAACGCCTTGCCTTGCCTCAAGTGGCGTTAGGGTCCAAAGCCTGGGTTTTGACCAAGGTGGTCAGCCAGGCCAGTCCTTGGGCGGCAGGCCAGTTCAGGGCACCAATGGCCAAAGCCACCGCCCAGGACAAGGGGTCAAGCGGTGCGAACTTCAACATCAAGGACAGCCATTCGACATGGATGGTGATGGCAAAAACAGCCAAAGCCAGCAACAGCAAGAGGTCTGCCAAAGGGTTGGCCGTTGGCCAGTTGGCCCAGCCGCGTGTGGGTTGCACCGGTGTGGCCTGCTGCCGCCAAAGGGGTTTTCGGTACCGCAAAACCAGCACAGCGTTGGAGGCCAATAGGGTGGCAAACACCATGGAGCGGATGTACTCCAGAGACCGCTCTCCAAGGTGTCCGCCCCACGCCCAAGAGGTTGACGTCATGGCGTAAGTGATGCCGATGGTGGCCAAAATGCCAAGGCCTTGAGCGGTTGCCAGCAGCAATGTGTCACGGTTGAGCAACGGCGTGTTGATGGAACGAGGTGGACGGTGCATCACCTGTTTGTCGGCGGGTTCGTTTTCGAAGGCCAAAGCACACATCGGGTCAATCACCAATTCCAGCAAAGCAATGTGCAGTGGCAGCATGAGTGGAGGCCACCCCATGGCCAAAGGGATGAGGGTCATCCCGGCAATCGGGATGTGGATCGCAAAGATGTATTGCATGGACTTGTGCAGGTTGGCGAAGATGCGGCGGCCCGATCGGATCCCCCGAACGATCGAGGCAAAGTTGTCGTCCACCAGCACCAGGTCGGCGGCTTCCCGTGCGACGTCGGTGCCGCGGGCGCCCATGGCGATGCCCACATGTGCGGCTTTCAGGGCTGGGGCATCGTTGACACCATCGCCCGTCATGGCCACCACATGGCCCTGTGCTTGCAGGGCCTGCACGATGCGCAGCTTTTGCTGCGGCGAGATGCGTGCGCAAACCGTGACTTGGCGTAGCCGCTCGCTCAGTGCCGCATCATCCAGGGCATCCAGGGCATCCAGGGTCTCACCAGTCAGCGTTTTACCCTCAGGAAGACCGGCTTGGCGAGCGATCTCTTGGGCGGTGGCCGGGAAGTCACCCGTGATCACGATGACCTGAATGCCGGCCGATTGGCAGTCGGCCACAGCCTGGGGAATTTCGGGGCGCAAGGGATCGGTCAGTCCGATCAGGCCCAGCCAGGCAAAGTCAAAGTCGTGCGGGGTGTCGGGGAAGGTTTGACCCTCGAACCGGCTGTGTGCCACCGCCAGGACACGCAAGCCTTGTGCGGCCATCTCCGCCACGCAGGTCAACCAGTATTGACGTGCGACCGGGGTCAGGTGGCACAGGTCCATGATGGCCTCGGGTGCTCCTTTGGCCGAGACCACGTGCGGATCGTCCGGATCGAACTGCCAGACATGGGACATGGCTTTGAGCTTGGGGCTGAGGGCGTAGGTTTGCACCAGCTGGCCCTCGCCGAAAATGCGATGGTCCCCGTTCAGATGGTGTTGCCCCATTGCGTGGAAGGCGGTTTCCATGGGATCAAAGGGCGTGGGGGCACTGGCCAAAACAGCATGTTCGATCAGGGGGTGAAAAGCCTCTGACAAGGTCGTTGCTGGATTTGCCGTTGTTGCGGCTTCGCTTGGGGTGGGTACGCGCCATTGCAGGATGTCGCTGGGGGCTGTGCTGCCGACCGTCCGCGCGACAGCCAACGCCGTCACGGTCATTCGGTTTTGGGTCAAGGTGCCGGTTTTGTCGGTACACAGCACGCTGATCGCGCCCAAGGTCTCGATGGCGTTGATGTGCCGGGTGAGCACGCCTTCTCGCGTCAGGCGACGTGCCCCCATGGCCGGAAACAGGGTGAGGACCACGGCGTATTCCTCGGGCAGGATGGCCATGGCCAGCGCGATGCCCGACAGCAAAGCGGGTACCCATTGGCCGGTGCGCCAGACCAAGGTCAGGACCATGACCACGCACAGCACGCCCACCAGACTCGCCAGCACCCCGACCAGATGGGCGGTCTGTTGCTGCAAAGGGGTCTTGATTTCTTGCACCTGGGCCAAGGACAGACCCATCTGTCCGATCTGGCTTCGCGGGCCAGTGGCCGTGACTTGTACCCGCCCACTGCCACGCACCACGAATGTGCCGCCATGCACGCAGGAGTCCGGCGCCAGTTGGGGCAACTCCCCCAGGTCGATCTTCGGCGCCGACTGAGGTGGCGTTTTGTCCACGGCCACCGATTCTCCGGTCAACAGCGATTCGTCTATTTGTAGGTTGTTGGCCAGCAACAAGTGACCGTCTGCGGCCACCCGGTCGCCTTCTGACAGAAGCAAGCAGTCTCCGACGACCACCTCGCGTGCCGGTATCTGTTGCATTTGGCCATCCCGCAGCACTCTGGCCTGGGCTTGAGTGAGCAGACGCAAGGCCTCGATGGCAGCCTCGGACTGGCCTTCCTGATAGAAGCTGAGCACCAGCACGGCCAACACGAACACCGACAACGTCAGTCCTTCGGTCATGTCGCCCAGCAGCACGTACAACAGCGCCGCCAAGATCAGCAAAGCCAGCATGGGTTGGCGCAGCATGTCGGCCAGGCGTTGCCACACGGAGCGTCGTGTGCCTTGTGTCACCTCGTTGGGACCCTCTTCTGTCAGCCGTGTGCGGGCCTGGGCTGTGGTCAGGCCTGTGAAGGTGTTAAGGTGATCAGGAGGCATGGTCATGGCCCAGTTTGAGAGCGCTGATCACGACCGGTTTTGACGGGTGTCAATGGACATGGAGGATGTCTCTTTGTCTGACCGCACCCGCACCAGGAGACTCCATGAACGTCCAAATTCAGGCATTTCTGGACCGTATCCAGCAGCTGGAGGCGTCCATAGAGCAAGAGGCCAAAAATCGACGCCAGCAGTGGCAGGCCGATTTTGAAGAGCACAAGGTGCGCTTTGAAAAAGAGGTGTTGGCCCAGCAAAAGCGCTTCAAAGAGGGTTTGCTCGGTTATGTGCTCACCGCCGAGTGGCGGCATGTGCTGTGTGTGCCGTTCATTTATCCGGTGTTGTTGCCGATGCTGCTGCTCGACGCCTTCATCACGCTTTACCAGTGGGTGTGTTTTCCCTTGTGTGGCATCCCCCGAGTCAGGCGTTCTGCCTATTTTGTGTACGACCGCACACACTTGGCCTATTTGAACTGGCTGGAAAAAATCAACTGTGCGTACTGCTCGTACGGCAATGGCCTGATGGCTTATGGCCGTGAGGTGGTGGCCCTGACCGAACAATACTGGTGCCCGATCAAGCATGCCCGCCGCAGATTGCAGGCACATGCCCATTACCACGGCTTTGCCGATTTCGGCGATGCTGAACATTACCGCGCCGAATTGGCGCGTTTGCGTGAAGAGCTTCGGCAGATGAATTCCGACGCGGTAGCACCCCCTTCGTGAAGCCGATGCGTTCCACCGGGCTGTGTCACGTCATCGACACCCTGAAGGCGCGCAGGTGAATAAAGTCCACCTCATGAAAACATTTGCAAATTTGGCCGAATTGGCCGCGTGTGTCGGCCAAGACGTGGCGGCGACCGAATGGGTGACCATCACCCAGCAACAGGTCAACCAGTTTGCCGAGGCCACGGGTGATCACCAGTGGATCCACGTTGACGTGGAGAGGGCCCAGCAAGGGCCCTTTGGTGCCCCCATCGCGCATGGCTTTTTGACCCTGTCCTTGTTGTCGCAGTTCTTTGACAAAACCATCCAGGTCAGCGCCAAAAGCATGGGTGTCAACTACGGTCTGAACAAGGTGCGTTTCATGGCCCCGGTGCCGGTGGGCAGCCGGTTACGTGCGCACCTGCATTTGTATTCGGCCACACCCATCGAGGGCAACGGCTTGCAGCTGCAGTGGAACGTGACGGTGGAGCGCGAGGGCAGCGAAAAACCGGTGTGTGCGGCTGAGTCGCTGGTGCGCATTTACGCCTGAGGAGCCCCACCTGGCGCCGGGCTGGCCCCGGCAAAGCCGTTTTGCCGCCAGGCCTCGAACACGGTGACGGCCACTGAGTTGGAGAGGTTCAGGCTGCGTTGGCCTTCACGCATGGGCAGCTTGATGCGCTGCGCCGGGGCGAACCGTTCGCGCAGTTCGGGCGACAGGCCTCTGGTTTCCGAGCCAAAAACAAACCAGTCGCCCGGCTTGAAGTGCACACCAAAGGCGGCCGTGCTGCCCTTGGTGGTTAATGCGAACATGCGATCTGCAGCGGGCTGCTCTTGGGCTAAAAAAGCTTCCCAGTTGGCATGCCGCCGCAAGTCAGCATATTCGTGGTAATCGAGCCCGGCTCGCCGCATGTGTTTGTCATCCATCGAGAAGCCCAAGGGCTCGACCAGGTGCAAGGTGCAGCCGGTGTTGGCCGCCAGCCGGATGACATTGCCGGTGTTCGGCGGGATTTCGGGTTCGACGAGGACAATGTAAAACATGGCGCTTATTGTGCCTGCGTGTCATGCACGTGATGGCATGACCTCCATGCGGCCATCTCATTCGGTTCTGGCCAGCACCAGGCCACTGATGTGAGTTGCTCCAGCTTGGCGCAATGTCCTGGCTGCTGTGTACATGGACGCGCCACTGGTCATCACATCGTCGACCAGCACCACCCGTTTGCCTCTCAAAGTCGCAGCCCGCATGGGCTCCACTGCGAATGCGCCCAACAGGTTCGTCAGCCGCTCAGTGCGAGGCAAATGTCGCTGTGATGGGGTGTCGCGGGTGCGCAGCAACAAATCAGCATCGGCCTTGTCGGGACTCAGTCGTTTGGCCAGCTGCCAAGATTGGTTGTAGCCCCGTTCCGCCAGTCGCTGGGGGGAGAGGGGAATGGGCAGAACCAGTTCAGCCCTTTCGATGGCGTCTTCAGCCCAGGGGGTGCTCAGCATCAAGGTGGCCAAAGCGCTGGACCATCCTGCCTGTTGTTGAAATTTGAAGCGGGCAATCAGGTCCACCCAAGGCCATGCGTAAGGGACAGCGGCCAAGCAAAGGTCCAATGGTGGAGGGCAGGCGATGCAGTTAGAACATTGCTGGGCATTGGTGTTCAACGGCAGCGCACATCCACTGCAGCGGTGTTGGGGTTGGGCGAAACAACTGATGCAGGCCTCACACAAGGGGCCATTGGGCCAGTCCTGACAAATGGCACAGCGGCTGGGCAGCCAACGCCACATGCCTTCGGTCGTGTGGGTTGCCGACGCCAATGACTTTGACTTGAAAGCGTGAGGCCACATGCTGCCAATATACTCAGCGCATGCCCCCGTATCAAGGCCGATCGAAGCAGAAAAGATCGCAGCTTGAGGAGTAGGCGCCTTATTCATTTGTATTCTTCAATGTCTCAAGCTTCTCGACCGCCATCGCTGGACCCTGTCGCCGCTGCCCGATGGTTGGCCAGGCCGCTGTCTGCCCACACATCGCCTTGGTTGCATGAAGAGGTGGCCTCCCGCATGCAGGAGCGTTTGGATTTCATCAAGTTGCAGCCAAGGCAATGGGTGCATTGGGAGCCCTTGCGCGGCGGCGTCGCTGCGCACAGGGCTCTTTTGCTGCGTTACCCACAGGCCCAGGCGTGGCTGGCCTGTGAACATCCTTTCAACGTTCAGGCAGCGCGGCAACTGACGGAGCGTCACTGGTGGCAGCGCTTGTCCGGGCGTGGTCACAAGCAACATGTGGGTTTGCCGCCCGAGCACAGTGCAGACATGCTGTGGGCGAACATGCATTTGCACGCCTGTCCTGAACCACAAGCGGTATTGCAATCTTGGCATCAGATGCTGGCTGTGGATGGTTTCCTGATGTTTTCCTGCCTGGGCCCCGATACGCTACAGGAGTTACGTCAGGTGCATGCCCGTGAAGGTTGGCCGCCGCCAGCCCACGAATACACCGATATGCACGATTGGGGTGACATGTTGGTGCAAGCTGGTTTTGCTGAACCTGTCATGGACATGGAGCGCATCACTTTGACCTATGCGACACCAGAGAGCCTGTTGACGGAGTTGCGGGAATTGGGCCGGAATTGGCACGTCAGTCGTTTTCAGGGACTGCGAGGTCGTGCCTGGAAAAGCGACTGGACACATGCCTTGATGTCGCTGGCCAGTCCGCAAGCGGATGGGCGTCTGTCGGTCAGCTTTGAAATCGTTTACGGTCATGCACTGAAGCCGCAGCCCAGGGTCAAGTTGGCACCGACAACAGAAATTGGACTGGCTCAAATGCGGCATATGCTGCGTTCGAATGGGGGTATCTCGGTCAAAGATTGAGATTTGTCAAAAGCGGTGTTGTTCTCGGGTAAAATCCGGCCGAATTTGTTCGCAGTGACTGCTTGATCGCGTGTTAGGTTATTGAAAGTTGACGGATGTCAAATCAGGCTTATCAGTTTGCTCAAGTCTCTGGACACACCATTCATTGGCGACTCAAGCGCAATTGCTCGGTCACACCCATTCAATTGGGTTGCTTGTATTTGTCTTTGTGTGCCGTTTCTTTGGGAATTGGTGTGTTTTTCTGGCTGCAGGGCGCAACTTTTGTCCTGGCCTTTGCCGGCTTGGAAGTTGCCGTGGTGGGTCTGGCTTTTCTGGCCTATGCACGCCACGCAGCTGATGCCGAATTGATTTCCTTGAATGGCGGCAATTTGGTGGTGGAGCTGGAAACGGCCGGTCGCCTTGAGCGGGCAGAGTTTGAGCGTCAGTGGGTGAGGGTCGAGCCCAAATCCGGAGATCTGAGTCTGATCGAGTTGTCTGGTCAGGGTCGCTCGATTGAGGTGGGGCGTTATGTTCGTCCTGAGCTCCGGCGAGTGCTGGCGCACGAAATCAGGAAGGCATTGCGTTCTGCGTGATGCCGATGGCAATGGCGGGTTAACTCGCTTTGCCAAAAGTGTGAGTTCAACAGAGTCTTGGAAGTTAGTGAGAACCATGAAGAATATTTCCAGCCAATTGGCTTCGCTGCTGTCCCGTGCAGGCATTTTTGCTGGCGCGTGGTTGACCACTGCTGCTCATGCAGTCAATGATTTGCCGGGTGGCCCTGCAGTCAACCAGCTCAACTTTGCACCTCCTGCGACCAAGATTGCTGAAGAGCAGCATTGGCTTCACTGGTTCATGTTGATCATTTGCACTGTGATTTTCATTGCCGTTTTTGCGGTGATGTTCTATTCCATTTGGAAGCACCGCAAATCGGTGGGTCACAAGCCCGCAACCTTCACGGAATCCATCACCGTCGAAGTGGTTTGGACAGCAGTGCCATTCCTGATCGTGATCTTGATGGCCTTGCCGGCCACCAAAGTACTGGTGGCGCAAAAAGACACCACCAATGCCGATCTGACGGTCAAGGTCACGGGCTACCAGTGGAAATGGGGTTATGACTACATCAACGGCCCTGGCGAAGGCCTGAGCTACATCTCCACACTGGACTCATCCCATCGCGTGATGTCGGATGCCGGCAAGCCCGCTGGTGACGACTACCTGCTCAAAGTGGACAATCCTTTGGTGGTGCCGGTCGGACAGAAGATCCGCGTGATCACCACAGCCAACGATGTGATCCATGCCTTTGCGGTGCCAGCGTTCGGTATCAAGCAAGATGCCATTCCTGGTTTTGTGCGTGACACCTGGTTCCGTGCTGAAAAAACGGGTGACTTTTATGGCCAGTGTCAGGAGTTGTGCGGCAAAGAGCATGCTTACATGCCCATCCATGTGAAGGTCCTGTCTGCCGAGGATTACGCCGCTTGGGTTGCAGCAGAAAAGAAAAAGCAGTTGGCCAAAGCGGATGATCCGAGCAAAGTCTGGGCCCTGGATGATTTGTCCAAGCGCGGTGAAAAAGTCTATGCAGCCAACTGCGCTGCTTGCCACCAGGCCAACGGTAAAGGCGCGGGTTCGATCAAGGCCGTTGACGGCTCTTCCATCGTTCTGGATGCCGACAAATCCAAGCAAATCGCCATCATGCTCAATGGTGCTGGCAACGGCTCCATGCCTGCTTGGAAGCAGCTGTCAGACACAGAAATCGCTGCTGTGATCACGTACACCAAGAACAACTGGTCCAACAAGACCGGGCAAATCGTGCAGCCTGCCGACATTCTGGCTGCCCGTAAGTAAGCCGTACCGTATTCAAATCAAAGGAAATCAAGATGAGTGCCGTTCTAGACCATCACGATCATGCCCATGACGATCACGGTCACGCGCCTGCGGGCTGGCGTCGCTGGGTTTATGCCACCAACCACAAGGACATCGGTACCTTGTACCTGTTGTTCAGTTTTGCCATGTTGATGGTGGGTGGTGTGCTGGCGCTGGGTATCCGTGCCGAGTTGTTCCAGCCAGGTCTGCAAGTGGTCAACCCCGAGTTGTTCAACCAATTCACCACCATGCACGGCATCATCATGGTGTTCGGTGCGATCATGCCGGCCTTTGTGGGCTTTGCGAACTGGATGTTGCCTTTGCAAATCGGCGCGTCCGACATGGCTTTTGCGCGCATGAACAACTTCAGCTTCTGGTTGATGATCCCGGCTTCCTTGATGCTGGTGGGCTCGTTCTTCATGCCTGGTGGTGCACCATCTGCCGGCTGGACTTTGTACGCGCCTTTGACCCTGCAGATGGGCCCTTCGATGGACGCGGCGATTTTCGCCATGCACATTTTGGGCGCCTCTTCCATCATGGGCTCGATCAACATCATCGTGACCATCCTGAACATGCGCGCGCCTGGCATGACCCTGATGAAGATGCCCATGTTCGCGTGGACATGGCTCATCACCGCCTATCTGCTGATCGCCGTGATGCCTGTTCTGGCCGGCGCGATCACCATGACCCTGACCGATCGTCATTTCGGCACCAGCTTCTTCAATCCCGCCGGTGGTGGTGACCCGGTCATGTACCAGCACATCTTCTGGTTCTTCGGTCACCCCGAGGTCTACATCATGATCTTGCCGGCTTTCGGCATCATCAGCCAGATCGTGCCTGCTTTCTCACGCAAGAAGCTGTTTGGCTATGCCTCCATGGTGTACGCCACATCCTCCATTGCCATCCTGTCCTTCATCGTGTGGGCGCACCACATGTTCACGACCGGCATGCCTGTGACAGGTCAGCTGTTCTTCATGTACGCCACGATGCTGATCGCTGTGCCCACAGCTGTGAAGATTTTCAACTGGATCGCCACCATGTGGCGTGGCTCCATGACGTTTGAAACCCCGATGCTGTTCTCGGTGGGATTCATTTTCGTGTTCACCATGGGTGGTTTCACGGGACTGATTCTGGCCATGGCGCCGATCGACATCCAGCTTCAGGACACCTATTACGTGGTGGCGCATTTCCACTATGTGCTGGTGGCAGGTTCCTTGTTTGCGCTGTTTGCTGGCTTCTACTACTGGGTGCCCAAGTGGACCGGTGTGATGTACAACGAGACACGCGGCAAGATCCACTTCTGGTGGTCCTTGATTTCCTTCAACATCACTTTCTTCCCGATGCACTTCCTGGGTCTGGCCGGCATGCCACGTCGCTATGCCGACTACCCCATGCAGTTCACTGACTTCAACATGATCGCGTCGGTCGGTGCTTTCTTCTTCGGATTTGCCCAGGTCTATTTCTTCCTGGCCATCGTGCTGCCTGGCATGCTGGGCAAAGGTGAGAAAGCCCCGCAAAAGCCTTGGGAAGCCGCTGAAGGCCTGGAGTGGGAAGTTCCATCGCCCGCACCTTTCCACACCTTTGAAAACCCACCCAAGCTGGACGCCACCGCGACCCGTGTGATCGGTTGAAATTGGCCATGACACCTGAGCAAAGAAAAAGCAACATCCGTCTGGGACTGATCCTGGCTTCTGTGGCCTGTGCCGTCCTGGCGGGGTTTGTGGCCAAGTTGTTGTTGCTCAACCCTTGAAAGACCCTGATGAATCTGCGCGGTGAAAACCTGAAGATGGTGGGCAAGCTTGCAGTGGTGACTGCAGGCATGTTCTGCTTCGGGTATGCACTGGTGCCGATTTACAAGGCCATTTGCGAGATCACAGGCATCAATGTTCTGTCGATTTCTGAAACCCAGGTTCCTGGCAATGCCAAGGCAGGCAAGGCTGCCGATGTCTTGCGCAACAGCCAAGTCGACACCAGCCGCACCATCACGGTCGAATTTGACGCCAACGTGCGTGGGCCTTGGGATTTCAAGCCCGAGAAAAGGTCCATGCAAGTTCATCCGGGTGAGTTGACCACCGTCATGTACGAGTTCCAGAACATCCAGAACCGTCGCATGGCAGCCCAGGCTATTCCCAGTTATGCACCACGGCAGGCCGCCAGCCATTTCAACAAGCTGGAGTGTTTCTGCTTCAACGAATACACCTTGGAAGCGGGCGAGAAAAAGGCTTGGCCAGTGGCATTTGTGATCGATCCCAAGTTGTCCAAGGATGTCACCACCATCACCTTGTCTTACACCTTCTTCGAGGTGGGTGGCAGAACCCCCGCGGCCCCCGGTGCCCCAGTGGCCTCTACCCAAGGTAGGGATGTGACGGGATCGGGTTCATGAAATCTCGGGACCCCAAGCTGGTGAGCAAGGCCTCGTTGTGGAGGACGGTTCAAGCGGTGCTTTGGTCTTTTGTCGGTTTGCGCAAGGGGTCGGAGTACCAACAAGATGTGGAAAAGCTCAACCCTTTTCACATCATTGGTGTTGGCATCGGGGCGGCATTGTTGTTTGTATTGGGGCTGATTGCCTTGGTCAATTGGGTTGTCGCACAGCCCAATGTCCTTTAAACCATCGATTTGATTTCGAATGAAGAGAGAGCAGGAGTTTTCATGAGTTCAGCAGCACACGGCGGCACGCCTTATTACTACGTCCCACACGAATCACGCCACCCTGTGATGTCGGCGATTGGCTTGTTCTTCGTCATTTTGGGCGCTGGACAGTGGATCAATGGTTCCGAGTGGGGCATGTATTGCCTGTTCTTTGGCATGGCCTGGTGGTTGGTGGTCTTGTACCAGTGGTTCTCTGAAGCGGTGCATGAGAGCGAAACGGGCATGTATGGTCGCAAGATCGACCTGTCGTACCGTTGGAGCATGACCTGGTTCATTTTCTCTGAGGTCATGTTTTTCGGTGCTTTTTTCACGGCCCTGTGGTGGGCGCGCTCGCATTCGATCCCGGCACTGGGCAGCCTGGAAAACGCCTTGCTGTGGCCTGATTTCAAAGCGGCTTGGCCCAGTGTGGTGGCGGGAGCGACCACATCCCCTGCTGGCATTGTTGAACCGTTCAAGACCATGGGGCCCTTCTGGTTGCCCACCATCAACACCGCGCTGCTTTTGACCTCGGGCGTGACACTGACCATTGCCCACCATGCCTTGCAAGTGGGTGATCGCGCCAAAACCATCAAATACATGTGGATGACGGTCATCTTGGGTCTTGTTTTCCTGTTCGTTCAGGGCTACGAGTACGCCTATGCTTGGGGTGACCTGAATCTGAAGCTGTCATCCGGTATCTATGGCTCGACTTTTTACATGTTGACCGGCTTCCATGGCTTCCACGTGTTTGTCGGTATGTTGATGCTGCTGTTCATCACTCTGCGTCTGCAAAAGGGCCACTTCACCAAAGACCGTCATTTTGGTTTTGAAGGTGCCGCCTGGTATTGGCACTTTGTCGACGTGGTTTGGTTGGGCTTGTACATCCTGGTTTATTGGATGTGATAGCCTAGCTTTCAGCAAAAAAGCGCCCAAGGGCGCTTTTTTGTTGTGGTGCCTTCAAATCGAGGCTGCAGGCTCAAACGCCGGGTGGAATACCTGTAGGTTGGATCCATCCCATCTTCCAGGAAATGAGAACGCAAACAAACAGCACAATCGACAAACCAACCCGCAGGGCCAAGGCGGTTGCCATTTTGTTTTTGGGTGGCGCAAGGCCTTCTTCGGGCGGTGCACTGCCACGCATCATGTGCAGCAGAGCCCAGATCAGGCTGGCCAAGATGGCCATGAAGGTGACAGCAACCAGTATTTTCATGACCCCATTATCCAATGACTCCTAAAACCCCGGCGCTTCAAAGATGGCTCTTGCTGGCACTCGCCTTGTTGGGTGTGGGCATCACTTTTTCGCTGGGACTATGGCAATTGGGCAGAGCGGCTGAAAAAACGGCTTTGCAGCAAGCCCGGACTCTACAGGCTCAAAAACAGGTATTGGACGGACAAACTCTGAACGCGGATTGGACCCAACCTCAGTTGCGCGCTGACTTGATGCACCGCCGCATGGTGCTCGTCGGTCATTGGCTTCATGAACACACGGTTTATCTGGAGAACCGACAGATGAATGCCAAACCCGGATTTTTTGTCTTGACCCCGTTGAAGCTGGAGAACTCGGGCATCACCCTCATCGTGCAGCGCGGTTGGGCCCAGCGATCTTTCACTGACCGAACCGCATTGCCGCAAGTCAAGACGCCAGTTGAGCGGGTCGAAGTCAGCGGAAATTTGGCCCCATGGCCTTCAAGGCTCTATGACTTTGGCGGGGAGGAGAAGGGGCCGATACGGCAAAATCTGGATTGGCAGAGCTTCCAACAGGAAACAGGTTTGGATCTGCCTCCAGTCACGCTGTTGCAGTCCGGTGAGATGTCGGATGGACTGCTTCGGGAATGGCCTGTGGTGGCCAGTGGTGTTGAAAAGCACCACGGATACGCTTTCCAATGGTTTGGCCTGAGCGCCTTGATTGCATTACTTTATGTCTGGTTCCAAATTGTCCAACCCCGCCGCCTCCAAAGAAAAGCCTGAAAGTCCTTGGGCCATGACGGTTCATGACCTGCCCAGTCCCGGCGAGGTGATCCATGCGGATGCACGGCGCACACGCATCGGGCGTTGGAAAATGATCGCGATGCTCTTGGTCTGCGCGTCGCCCGTCATCGCTTCTTATTTCACCTATTACGTGCTCAGACCTGAGGGTCGCAGCGTTTACGGCGAACTGATTCAGCCGCAAAAAGACATGCCTGCCATCGTGGTGAAAAATGACCAAGGTGAAGAGGTGTCCTTGAAGTCCCTCAAGGGGCAATGGTTGCTGGTCAATGTCTCTTCTGGGGCATGCGAGGAACGTTGCCAGCAAAACCTGTATTTCCAGAGGCAGTTGAGAGAGATCCTGGGGCGTGACAAAGATCGGCTCGACCGGGTCTGGCTGGTGACCGATGCCGTGCCCCTTGCCCAAGAATTGCACGCTGCGCTCCAAGGGGCCCATGTTCTGCGCATGGACCCCCAGACGCTGGCTTCGTGGATCAGTCCAGGCATGGGGCAGCAACTGCAAGACCATCTGTATGTGGTCGATCCGATGGGCAATTTCATGATGCGTTTTCCAGCGAACATGGACGTGGCTGGGGCCTCCAAAGCCAAAAGGGACTTGAGCCGCTTGCTCAAGGCGTCCTCATCCTGGGACCAGGCAGGACGTTGAGCCATGAATGAAGTTGCGCTGTACAACCTGGAGCCTGTGCTGGAGCTGATGGCTGTGGGCTTGGCTGTGGCGGCTTTGCCGCTGGCCTGGTGGCTGTGGCGCCAACGCCAAGCCAGCCCTTCAAGCCGCCTGAAGGCCTTGACCCTGATCACCTTGTTCCTGACTTTTGACCTGGTGTTGTTTGGGGCGTTCACACGCTTGACCGACTCCGGATTGGGTTGCCCTGATTGGCCTGGATGCTATGGCAGTGCCACACCCATCGGCGCCAAAGTCGAAATCACAGCAGCGCAAACGGCCATGCCCACGGGCCCCGTGACCCACAGCAAGGCTTGGATCGAGATGGTGCACCGCTACCTGGCCACAGGGGTCGGGGTGTTGATCCTCACGCTGGCCGGCATGACCTGGTGGTTGCGCCGCCAAAGCCGCGAGGTCAGCCCCTGGCTGCCCACTTTGACCCTGGTGTGGGTGTGCCTGCAGGGGGCTTTTGGTGCGCTCACCGTGACCATGAAGCTCTTTCCGGCCATCGTCACGTTGCACCTCATGTTTGGGATTGGCTTATTAGCTTTGCTCATGGCACAAGCCGTGCGCTACGATGGCGCAGGCCGTCGGTTCCTGCCGCCTTTTTTGCGCCGGGGTTTGTGGATCGGTTTTGGACTTTTGTGGGTGCAGATCGCCTTGGGGGGCTGGGTCAGCACCAACTACGCGGTGTTGGCGTGTCCCGATTTCCCGACCTGTCACGGCCAATGGGTGCCCGACATGAACTGGGAAGGTTTCAGTGTTTGGCGAGAACTGGGTTACACCTCGGGTGGTGAACTGTTGCCCTTCCTGGCTTTGTCCACCATTCACTTCGTCCATCGCTCGGCAGCTTGGCTGGTTTTGGGCGTGCTGGTCTGGGTGGGTTGGCATTTGCGCCAACAAACCGGACTGAATTTGGCGGGCCGCTGGCTGCTGGGCCTTTCTGCCTTGCAATTGATCACCGGGCTCTCCAATGTGGTGTTGGGCTGGCCATTGCTGGCTGCCGTTTTGCATACGGGTGGCGCCGCTGCCATGGTGGTGACCATGACCTGGGTGCTGTCTGTCAGCCGAGCCGATAATGCACACCGTATGACGTTTTCCTCAAGGCTTGCCCCATGACCGCCGCCACCGCTCGTTTGCCCATGACTGCCTGGCAGCAGTATTACGCGTTGACCAAACCGCGGGTGGTTCAGTTGATTGTTTTTTGCGCCCTGATTGGCATGGTGCTGGCCGTGCCGGGTGTGCCCAGCTGGGCCGAATTGAAGCTGGGTCTGTGGGCTTGTATCGGGATTTGGCTGGTGGCCGGCGCGGCTGCTGCCTTCAACTGTCTGGTCGAAAAAACCATCGATGCCAAGATGAAGCGCACCGCATGGCGACCCACGGCCAAAGGCGAACTGAGCGACAGACAGGCACTGCTGTTTTCGGCCATCTTGTGCGCAGTGGGCTCTGCGGTGCTGTATGTGCTGGTCAACCCGCTCACCATGTGGTTGACCTTTGCCACCTTTGTGGGTTACGCCATCATCTACACGGTGGTTTTGAAACCCTTGACGCCGCAAAACATCGTCATTGGCGGTGCCAGTGGTGCCATGCCACCGGTCCTGGGCTGGGCGGCCATGACGGGTCAGATCGGCCCTGAGGCGCTGATCCTGTTTTTGATCATTTTTTTATGGACGCCTCCCCACTTTTGGGCTTTGGCGCTTTACAGGGTTGAGGACTACCGCAAATCGGGTTTGCCCATGTTGCCCGTGACCCATGGCAACGAATTCACGCGCCTGCAAATTCTGCTTTACACGATTGTGTTGATGGCGTCCTGCCTCATGCCTTTTGTGTATGGCATGAGTTCCTGGTTGTACCTGGCTGCTGCTGTGGTGCTGAGCATCGGCTTCATGGCCTACGCGGTCGCCTTGTACCGTGAATACTCGGACGAGTTGGCCCGCAAGACCTTCCGTTTTTCTTTGATTCATCTGAGCGCCCTGTTTGCCGCTTTACTGCTGGATCACTATCTTTTCTAAGGCCACAGGCATGCTGCAGCGTAGAGTTTTTTGGCGCCTTGTCGGGGCATGGAGTCTGAGCACCACCCTGGTGGCTTTGACAGCTTGCAGCCCAGACAAACCCGCCTTCAAGGCGGTGGACATCACAGGGGCCGATTACGCCCAGGGCTGGACGCTGAGCGACCAGGATGGCCAGGTGCGCACCCTCAAGGACTTTGCAGGCAAGGCGGTGGTGGTGTTTTTTGGTTTCACGCAATGCCCCGATGTGTGCCCTACGGCTTTGCAGGAAATCGCCCAAGCCAAACAACTGCTGGGTCCTGACGGGGCCAAGCTTCAAGGCATCTTCATCACGGTCGATCCCGAGCGGGATACACCCGAATTGCTCAAAGCCTACGTTGCCAATTTCGGCACTGACTTTGTGGCGCTGCGCCCGACCCCTGAGCAGCTGCCCAAAGTCACCAAGGACTTCAAGATCTATTACAAAAAGGTCGAAGGCAAAACCCCCACCAGTTACACCATGGACCATTCGGCGGGCAGCTTCACTTTTGATCCTCAAGGCCGCATACGCCTTTACAACCGCCACGCCAGCGGTGCCGAAACGCTGGCTGCCGATGTGAAGATCCTGCTCAGCGGAAAATAAGTTCGGTAGTCTCAGCGGGTGGCTCTTGTGAAACCACCAGCGCCCCTGTGATCGACTGGCCCTGGGCGGGGTTTCAGTTCAACTCGATTTTCTGGTTGCGGATGATGTCGCCCAATGCCTTGGTGTCGGCTTCGATGCGGTGGCGCAAACCTTCGGGTGATGAGCCCACCACTTGCCAGCCTTGCTGGAACAAACGGGCCCGCATCTCAGGTGCGCGCACGATGTCGCTGACCACGGCAGACAGCTTGATGGCCACAGCCGCTGGCATCGAGGCGGGCGCTGCCACTGCATTCCAGATTTCCAGTTGGTAGTCCTTGACCCCAATCTCGGCCAAGCTGGGCACTTCGGCAGCTACTGGGCTGCGGCCGCTGCTGGAGGCCCCAATGGCCCGCAGTCTGCCCGCACTGACCTGGGCGGCCGACAAGGCTGGCGGGAGCAAGGCCAGCTGCACCTGACCGCCCAGCATGGCGGTGATGATCTGGGGATTGCCAGGGTATGGCACATGCACGGGTGCAATACCGGCTTTGGTTTTGAGCAACTCCATGCCCAGATGCCCCACGGTGCCCACACCGGGTGAAGCGTAGCTCAGCTGGTTGCCTGCCTTTTGGGCGTGGCTGAGCCAGTCGGCAGCGGTTTGTCCAGGCGCGTTGGCTGGCACAGTGAGTACCAATGGTGCTTTGCCGATCAGGCTGATCGGCGCAAGATCCTTGAGCGGGTCATAAGGTACTTTGGGGTTCAGGATGCGGGCAATCGTCATGTTGCCGTTGATCATCAGACCCAGGGTGTGGCCGTCGGTGGACTTGGCCACGAAGTCGGCCGCGATGTTCCCGCCAGCGCCCACTTTGTTCTCGACGATCACGGTCTGGCCCAGTGCTTTGGACAGGGGCTCTGCCAAGGCGCGGGCTGTCAGGTCAGGGCTGGAGCCGGCCGGAAAGCCGACCACGAGGCGCACAGTTTGTGTGGGCCATGCGCTTGCCCATGAAGGCAGCAGGCTAAAAGCCAAGCAGGCGCCAACCGACTGTGCCAAGAGACGGCGAGAAAAACCTGTGCGGATACGAGGGGTCATGGTGGGGTCTTTCAAAGTCAAAGATCACTGACTTTAGCGCACTGCAGGCGAAAAAATACCCGGTCCAAACCGGGTATCCGAATTCAAGGCGGCCCACAGAGCCTGCGGTCAAGCGAACTCGACCAAAGCCTTTTTCATCTTCTTCATGGCGGCGACTTCGATCTGGCGGATGCGCTCGGCGCTCACACCGTACTCGTCGGCCAGCTGGTGCAGTGTCATGCCGCCCGAGCCGTTGTCATTCACCTTGAGCCAACGCTCTTCCACGATGCGGCGGCTGCGATCGTCCAACACGCTCAAGGCGCTGGCCAAGCCATCGCTGGCCATCACGTCGCGCTGGTGCGCTTCGATCATCGCGGTAGGCTCATGGTTCACATCGGCCAGGTAGGCGATGGGGCCAAAGGCCTGTTCGCCGTCGTCCGACGGGGCGGGGTCCAACAGCACATCGCCACCGGCCATGCGCATTTCCATCTCCAGCACTTCCTCGCGCTTGACATTCAGGCTGTGCGCCATCGCGTCGACCTGGTCGGGTGTCAGGGTGTCGCGGTGCGTGCCTTGTTCGGCATCGGCTTTATAGCCCTGCTTCATGGAACGCAGGTTGAAGAACAGTTTGCGCTGAGCCTTGGTGGTGGCCACTTTGACCATGCGCCAGTTTTTCAGGATGTACTCGTGGATCTCGGCCTTGATCCAGTGCAGCGCGTAGCTGACCAGGCGCACGCCTTGATCGGGGTCGAAGCGCTTGACTGCCTTCATCAGGCCCACATTGCCTTCCTGGATCAGGTCGCCGTGTGGCAGGCCATAGCCCAGGTATT